>JAQXQS010000001.1 GCA_029101305.1 Clostridia bacterium
GGTGGAAGTGCAGTAATGCACGGAGCTGACTGTTACTAATAGGGTGAGGGCTTGACCAAAAAGCGAGGAAGCGGTCAAGACAGGAAAGAAGCGGACGGAAGCAAGCTTGCTTGTGGACAGAAGCGGATTGACTGGCTTGAACATTTGCGAAGCAAAAGGCACTGAGCGACAAAGTCGCGAAGTGACCGCTGGACTTCCAAGCGGACGCATGGTAAAATGATTCCATTAGGATGTAAGCATGTATGTAGTTTTGAAGGTACAGTAATGAAGACGGTAGCCGGTTGGTTATCGTTTTTTTATTATTTACTCTACCTTTTTAAAGGGTATTCTGTTAATATGATGAAGGAATACATCAGAGTCTGTTTGAAAAATCATAAAAGTCTTTTTCAAACATATTCAATAGTTTTCAGAAAATCCCCCAAAAAGCTGACCCAGCAGACGGAAAAAGGATCTGGAGGTCATATTTTAGAATAGGAAGAAATAAAATGAACTTAACGAAAAAAAGATTTCCTGGATCAGAACAGGGAACAAAAGAGATGCTGCCAGTCATTTTTTCCCTGGCGTGGCCAACTATGCTGGAACAGCTGATGCAGACTGCTGTGCAGTACATGGATACTGGTATGGTCGGAGTGCTTGGAACAAGTGCCACAGCAGCAGTCGGTGCCACAAGTACGGTAAACTGGCTGATTGGAAGCACGATTTCAGCGATCAGTGTAGGTTTTCTTGCGTATATATCCCAGGCAATGGGAGCTGGAAGAAAAGAACAGGCAAGAAAAGCCTCTGGACAGGCGGTGATGACTGTTTTAATTGTTGGAATTTTATTTACACTTCTGACAATGGGACTAAGCAGCAAGGTACCAGTATGGATGCAGGTAGATCCTTCTATAAGAAAAATGGCTGCATCCTACTTCTTGATTTTATATTCACCTATGCTTTTTAGAACGGCCAATATTATTTTCGGAACAGTTTTACGGGCTGTAGGTGATACGAAAACACCTATGCAGGTCGGTGTAGCCTTTAATATTATCAACATCGTGCTGAACTTTTTTCTTATTTATTCCACAAGAACAATAAGCGTCTGTGGAAAAACACTGGTGATTCCTGGTGCAGGATGGGGAGTACAGGGGGCTGCAGCGGCAAGTGCAATTGCCTATACGATAGGAGGAATTGCCATTACATATAAATTGTGGAAACATGTGGAAATTTCTCCTAAAGGACAAAGCTTTCTGCCAGATGCTGCTGTGCTTCGTCCTTGTCTGAAGGTGGCGATTCCCAATATGTTTCAGAGATTTGCCACATCCCTTGGTTATGTAGCGTTTGCTTCTATGATCAATTCTCTTGGTGAAACAGCTACAGCAGCCCATACGATCGCGAACACAGTGGAGTCTGCCTTTTATATTCCGGGATATGGGATGCAGACTGCAGCTGCTACACTTGCGGGAAATGCATTAGGTGCCAATGACAATAAGAAACTGAATAGTCTGGCGAAAGCAATTCTACCTCTGGAAGTAGGCCTGATGATTATTTCTGGAAGCCTGTTGTTTATTTTTGCGCCAGTACTGATAAGATTGTTTTCATCAGATATCCAGGTAATCAGACTGGGAAGCACAGTGCTTCGTATGGTAGCTGTTTCTGAGCCTTTTTATGGAGTGCCTATTGTAATAGAAGGAATGATGCAGGGAGTTGGAAAAACGGTTACGCCTTTTGTATTCAATGTGGCAGGAATGTGGGGAGTCCGGATCCTTGGTACTTTCCTATGCATTCATTTACTGGGAATGGGGCTTATTTCTGCATGGGCATGTATGATTGGGCATAATATGCTGCTGTTCGTTTTGTTTACTATGCACTATATCAGTGGAAAATGGAACCCGATGAATAAACAAAAAGCACAAGCTTGACAGTGTGGCTGACAGGCACTATACTAAAAATAGTAGCAATTATTTGGCAGATTGATGAAAATTTGTCAAATGACTTTCGGTAAAAAATATTTTGCTTGGAGTGGACGTCAGGTAATATGAAGAATAATGTGAATGATAATCCAGAAAACCGAATGAAACGACAGTGGCTTGCAATTGTTGCAGTCTGTCTTGTGGTAATGACTTTCCTGACTGTGTTTCTTATGAACAGATATAGGACGAAGACAGAAAAAGTTTTTGCGGAACTGATGGAAGAATCCCTGTTATCTTCACATTCGGAAGCTGTGACAGAAATAGAGGGTTATCTGAATGAATCAGAGGATCAGGAAGATATAGAAGCTGCCTGGGAGAAGCTGGATAAAGATGAGAGCAACATTTTTCATTATATATGTAATTCTGAGGGAGAAATTCTGGCTGGAGATATGATAATTTTTGATATTAAGTATACGGTCGCCACAGAATTACGTTCAGTTCATGTAAAAGATAAGAAAATCGCGGAAGTAGAGGAAGAACTTAAGAATCTGACTTCAGGAGAACCGTATCTGTTTTCTCAATTAGAGAAATCAGATGTATATCTGGTAGCATCTAAATTAGAAGGCCGTGATTGCATTCTGGTTTCCGGATACCGTTCCGGTAAAATGCAGAATTATAAATCAGTACTTATTAAAGGAAATCGCATGCTTATTTTCGTACTGCTTGGCTGTGTTGCTATTATGGTTGTTCTGACTGCACGGTTATATCTGAAGCAGCAGAAGCGGGTTATGAAGGGACAGGCAAGATACGATATTTTATCAGAGTTTTCAGATACAGTATTATTTGAATATGACTGTCTGGACAAGACTTTGGTATTTACACCTAATATTACTACTTTATTTGGCCTGAAAGAAATTGGACCGATTCATCCATTTGAGGAGAATTCTGATTTTACAATGGTACATCCCGATGATGTAGGAAAGGTCAAGAATCTATTATCTACAATCGGTGAAGATAAGGACGAAATCGATGATTTCGTAATTCGTTTTAAGGATAAGAATGGAAATTACCGTTGGGTGCGCTGGATGGGCCGGCTGGTAAGAGGCCGTCTTGGTACCCCACAGGCATTTCTTGGAAAAATATCGGACGTGCAGGATGAAATGACCAAAGAGCAGGATCTTCGTGAGAAAGCTTCTATAGACGGGCTTACCGGGGCTCTTAACCGTAAGTTTGCAGAACAGAAGATTAATGAGCTTATGCAGAATAAGGATTGCAAAGGGTATCTGTTTATGCTTGATATTGATGATTTCAAGACAGTAAATGATACAATGGGACATGCAATCGGAGATCTTGCACTGATCACTTTGGTAAAATATCTGAAAGAGCATTTCAGAAGAGATGATATTGTGGCAAGACTTGGCGGAGATGAATTTATTGTATTTATGACCAATACAGAGCAGGCGGCTGTAGCAGAGGCGAAAGGTCAGGAGATTCTGAACATTCTGGCAGAATCTGAGACCACACCGCATTTTACCGTAAGCATTGGCGCGGCAGCTTATCCAGCAGCAGGAAAGGATTACGAAAGCCTGTACCTTGCAGCTGATCATGCGATGTATGTTTCCAAAAAGTCTGGAAAGAACAGAATTCATGTAGATGATGGCATAACAGAAGCGGCACCTGAACATAAAATTGATAGCTGACGGTTTGTGCGTAACCGAAGCATATAGACAACAAGGCATAATGACGAAAAGAAAGGTGAGAAAAATGCGGTTACAGATTGTACAGGATGCATTAAAAAAGAAAAACATTAAATACGAGTATACAGAAATTGATGGATGTGGAAGTCTTGATTTTCTGTTTCGTGGACTGAAATTCCATGTATGGGAGTACGAGGATCGCGTCTGGGGAGCTGAGACCAATATTTATGAAGCCGGGCGCAGCCAGGATATCGAAGGTGATTATGAAGAAGTAATCGCAAAAGAAATCCTGTCATGGCCAGATATGATGCAATAAAAGATATAATGCAATAAATCTGTAGGAAGGCTGACTATATAAGATGAAAAAGAAGCAAGGCGCAAATTGCGAATATTGTGTCAATTATTCTTATGATGATGATTATGAATGCTATACCTGTGAAATGAATCTGGACGAAGATGAAATGTACCGGTTTATTACAGGAACTTATCATGACTGCCCGTATTTCCGGATGGGAGATGAGTACCGTGTAGTGCGGAAACAGATGTAAAAAAATAGGTGAAAAAATAGTATAAATAATCGAAAAAACTATTGACAAAGAAAAAAGAACATGGTATCTTATTATAGAACGCTGCCGAAGACAGTAGGTGCCGTAAGGCATAAGGATTAAAACGCCTACCGAGGACTAAGTATTCTTATTAAGAATTACGTTAAGCCTTGCTGTCTTACAGCAAGGCTTTTTTTGGCGGTATATCAAATTCTATAAGGAGGTGTACCATTTCATGGCAAAAGTAGAACTGAAACAACCAATCGTAGAAGAAATCGCTAACAACATTAAAGACGCACAGGCAGTCGTACTTGTTGATTACAGTGGTCTTACAGTTGAGCAGGATACTATTTTACGTAAAGAGTTAAGAGAGTCCGGCGTACAGTACAAGGTTTACAAGAATACTTTAATGCGTCGTGCATTCGAAGGTACTCCATGTGCAGATCTTGACAAGCACTTACATGGAACAAACGCTATTGCAATTTCTGCAACAGACGCTACTGCTCCTGCAAGAATCCTTGCTAAATTTGCAAAACAGTATCCGGCACTTGAGTTAGTTGCAGGTATTGTTGAGGGTAACTACAACGATCAGGCAGGAATCCAGGCACTGTCCCAGATCCCGTCCAGAGAAGAACTTCTTGGCAAATTGCTTGGAAGTATCCAGTCTCCTATCACCAACTTTGCTCGTGTTCTTAATCAGATCGCAGAGCAGGGCCAGGGCGCAGAGGCTGAGGCACCAGCAGCAGAATAATCTGATTATCTGTAGCTGAATCCAATTACCGATTTTACAAAAATATTAAAAATGGAGGAAAATTATAATGGCAAAGTTAACAACAGCTGAGTTTATCGAAGCAATCAAAGAGTTATCTGTATTAGAGTTAAATGATTTAGTAAAAGCTTGCGAGGAAGAGTTCGGTGTATCCGCAGCAGCAGGCGTTGTTGTAGCCGCAGCTGGAGCAGCTGAGGCAGCAGAGGAGAAAGATGAGTTTGACGTAGAGCTTACAGAAGTAGGTCCTAACAAAGTTAAAGTTATCAAAGTTGTTCGTGAGATCACAGGCTTAGGTCTTAAAGAAGCTAAAGAAGTTGTTGATGGTGCTCCGAAAATGGTTAAAGAGGGCGCTTCCAAAGCAGAGGCTGAGGATATCAAAACTAAACTTGAGGCTGAAGGCGCTAAAGTTACTCTTAAATAATTTAGGTGTATTTAAGCGAACCATGCTCCCCGCAGAAGTCTGTCGTGCAGGCCACTGCGGGGGTTTTTTTGTGTAACAGGAAATTCCGTTAGAGTTTCCTGCAATCAGGATTCTTTTTATGCAAGGAGATTCTGAATGAATATAAAAATATTTTTGACTGTAACATTACTGGGAGTGTCTTTATATCTGGGAGGCAGTTCTGTTATATATGCTGAATCAGCAGAAAATGTGACGGAGAATTTTGAAGACAGCTTTTCAGATTGCGATATTGAGCCAGAAATGGAAGAGGATGAGACTGGCTTCTATGGCGGAACAGATGAGGTGGGATTTTTTTCAGCAGATGAGTCTGATAATGATTTTGAAGAGGAGCCAGAAGAAACTCCGCTTACACCTGTACCTTCTGGTAATGAACAGCAGATTCTGGCGGCTATTCCAGAAGGCGCTGCAGTGGTGACTTTAGATGTGGCTGATGGAAGTGATATTACCGAAACTTTGGATACAGTGCTTCACTTTATGGGGCAGAGAGCTACAGATGAAACTCCTTGTACGGTAATCATTCCTCCGGGAAGCTATCTGATTTCCGGAACTATCCATATGTACAGCAATCTTACTCTTTATGCAGAAGGAGCTGTGCTGACGAAATCCTGCACAGATAAGCATGTAGTCCTCAGACTGGGAGATGACATACTTTCTGCCGGAGGTTATGATGGATATCACAATATCACCATTGAAGGCGGAACCTGGGATCTGAATTATCCGGTTGTCGAAGATAAGGAAGGTACAGGCGGGGTTGTAGGCTTCAGGATTGGACATGCCAGACACGTAACTGTGAAGAACGTAACATTTCTAAACAATTTGAAATCTCATTTTCTTGAGCTGGCAGGTACGGAAGATGTAACTGTGACTGGCTGTATATTTCGGGGATATTGGCAGGAATATGAAGGCGGCGGACAGGAATGCATTCAGCTGGATGCATGTCTGGACTATATTTTTCCAGGATATCAGCCCTTTGATGGAGCAGTCTGTGAGAATGTCAGGATTACGGATAACGTTTTTGAGAATGTGTTTGCAGGAGTGGGCAGTCACAGCATGATCTACGACAGACCATACCGGAACATCGTGATTCAGGGGAATACCTTTCGAAATGTGAAAAAGAGAGCTGTCTGGTGCCTGAATTACGTGAATTCTGCTGTGGAGGACAATATAATAGAGAATGCAGGCGGTGGAGTGCTTGTGAGCTGCATGTATTTTCCGAATACCCATCTTATACAGGGAACTGTTGCAGGAATGGAAGAAAACCACCAGAGTGCGGGCATTTCCGTGAAAAATAATCAGATTTCTATTTCTTCAGTGAGCCAGATCAATGGAAACACATGGAGAGGATATGGAATTGAAGTCCAGGGAGCCTGGGTAAGTGACAGCTCAAAGGCACAGGCTAAGGGAATTCCGGCAGGTATTTATAAGGAAAACGGTGTTGCAGTAAAGGGAAATATGATCACAGGGACTGGAAATGGAATTCGCCTTTATCTTGCTGATGGCTGTACAGTGGAAGATAATCAGATGAAGCTGCAAAAAACTGCATCCTTTTCTAACATGGGAATTTATCTGTCTGCTTCTTCTAAAAATGTGATAAAAGATAATCAGGTATCAGGTTGTAAAAATGTAGGAATCTACGCTTATGACGGAGGAAAGCTGGGGACTCCGTCCACACAGAACCATGTCCTGGAAAATGTGATTTCAGGTATTGGCGGCGATGGAATTCTTATAGAAAATGGCTCTGACGGGTGTGAAGTAAGCCGGAACCGTATATCCTCCGGAAAAAAGAACGGAATTGTTCTCTGGGGCAGCGAGGACTGTCAGATCACAGCTAATCAGGTGAAAGGCTGTATGCTGGACGGAATACATGTGGAAAATATTGGAAATGCTGTTATAAAATCTAACAGGGTTACGAATGTGAATGGCAGAGGGATACAAGTGATCGCAAGTCAGACCGGAAAACTTTATGGAAATATGGTTACTGGCAGCAAAAAATGCGGTTTATATGTAAGCAGATCAAAGATTTCCGGAAACAAAAAGAACCATCTGGAGAATAATGGCAGTACTTATGCAATTTATGCGAAAAACAGCACTGGAATCATTTCCGTGAAAATGCCCACTGCGTCTAAGATCACCAGAAAGTCAGTGAAGATTACAGGCAAAGCGGCGGGGGGAAAGAAGCTTACAATTTATGCAGTAAGCAGAAAAAAGAATAAAAAAATCGGCACAGGAAGCATCAATTCCAAAAAGAAATATAATATTTCTATCAAAAAACAGAAAAAAGGAACGAAGCTTCTCTTTGTATTATCGGATAAATATGGAAACCTTTCTTATAGTAAGAGAAAAGTAAAATAAATTATAATTATTCAGCAATTACAAATAAAAAAACAACAGAAAAATGCTTGACAGGCTTTTTTTGTTGTGCTATAGTGAAGAATGCTATATTATGGCAAGATATGCCTACTATGCTTTTGCAGCAAAGCAGGCTGATGTTGTAATAAATAAAATAAAACAGGGGTGAAACGTCAATGGAAAAAAACAGAATTCGTTCTGTAAAAACTGGAAAAAGCATGCGAATGAGCTACCAGAGACAAAAAGAAGTCCTGGAAATGCCGAA
>JAQXQS010000002.1 GCA_029101305.1 Clostridia bacterium
ATACATTAAAAACAGTAAAATCCGGTAAGGACGCCTTTTTCCCGCAGAGTGAGACACTTTATACGGTTGTCCGCGATGGAAAGAAGCTGACTGTTGAGCCGGAGGAACTGAGAAACCGTCCGTTCGTTGTATTTGGCATGAAAGCCTGTGATGTAAAAGGTGTTGCAGTTCTGGACAAGGTTTTCCTTGCAGATCCTGTAGATACTTTTTATGCAGCAAGAAGAGATCATGGAACCATCGTTGCCCTGGCATGTCATGAGCCAGAGGAATCCTGTTTCTGTAAAGTATTCGGAACAGATGCAGCGGATCCGGCAGCAGACGCTGACAAAGTGGCAGATGTAGCTGCATGGATGGTAGAGGGAAGCCTTTACTGGAAAGCACTCACAGAGAAAGGTGAGGCACTTACAGAGTCTGTAAAAGAACTGCTTACCCCGGCTGACAGCGAGCAGGCAAAAGTGGATGCTGAAAAAGAAGCAATCAGAGGCATTGTGGAAAAACTTCCATACACCCATCTTTCCCTGGAAGGCTGGGATGGAAATGCCACAGATGAGAAATTCAATTCTCCTGTCTGGGAGACCTTATATAAACCTTGTCTGGCATGTGGAACATGCACTTTCGTATGTCCGACCTGCCAGTGCTACGACATTAAGGATTATGATACAGGACACGGTGTAAAACGTTATCGTTGCTGGGATTCCTGTATGTATTCTGATTTCACGATGATGGCACATGGAAATAACCGTACCAGCCAGCTGCAGAGATTCCGTCAGAGATTCATGCACAAGCTTGTTTATTTCCCGGCGAATAATAACGGTATGTATTCCTGTGTAGGATGCGGCCGTTGCGTGGAAAAATGCCCGTCATCACTGAATATTGTGAAGGTGATCAAGGCCTTTGAAAAGCATGGAGGTGAAAAGTAATGAGCGAGTGTACCTGTCATAAAAATTATACTCTGGATACTCTGATTCCGCAGGTTGGCGTGATCACAGACATTCACGAGGAGACTCCGGATGTAAAAACCTTTTGTGTGAAATCCCCGGATGGAGGAAAGCTTTTCGAGCATATGCCAGGTCAGTGTGCAATGGTCTGTGCACCAGGCGTAAGCGAAGGTATGTTTTCCATTACTTCTTCTCCTACAAACAAAGAGTATCAGGAATTCAGTATTAAGAAGTGCGGTGAGCTGACCTCTTATCTGCACAGCCTTCAGGTTGGAGATGAGATCACAGTCCGCGGACCATATGGAAACCATTTTCCAGTTGAGGATAAGCTGAAAGGCAAAAACCTTCTGTTTATCGCCGGTGGTATCGGTCTTGCACCACTTCGTTCTGTAATTAATTATGTGCTGGATAACCGTGATGACTACGGTACTGTAGATATTCTCTATGGTTCCCGTTCCGCAGATGATCTGGTGAAATTAAAAGAGATCCAGGAAGTCTGGATGAAGGCCAAGGATGTAAATGTGTATCTGACAATCGACCGTGAGCAGGAAGGCTGGGACGGACATGTAGGCTTTGTTCCGACCTATCTGAAGGAAATTGGTTTTGATACAAACAAAGTAGCTCTGGTCTGCGGACCGCCGATCATGATCAAGTTCGTACTTCAGGGACTGGAAGAACTCGGCTTCACCAGAACCCAGGTTTATACAACACTGGAGCTTAGAATGAAGTGCGGTATTGGTAAATGTGGACGTTGCAACATCGGCTCCAAGTATGTGTGCAAAGATGGACCAGTGTTCAGAATGGATGAGATAGATCAATTACCTGATGAGTATTGATAAGCAATGAGCAGTGCGCTGGAATATGGACATGTAGATCGTCGTGCTTGCACGTAAGAGCTACATGGCCGTATTCCTGCATAGGGCGAATGCCCTCAAGCGAGATGAAACGAAGTGGAATCGAGCTTGGAGCACTGCGTAGTAGAATAAATGAATCAGTTATTGCCAGTACACAGTCTTGGGGAATGGGTATCTCGCTAAGAGGCCCATTTCACAAGGCGTCCCCCTGGCATAAATAGAAGAAAGGAACAACCCAAACATGGAAAATATGGTAAACGTATATTTCTTCGGTAAAAAATACACCGTACCTGCAGACCTGACCATTATGACGGCCATGGAATACGCAGGATATACCCTGAAAAGAGGCTGCGGCTGCCGCCATGGATTCTGCGGTGCCTGCGCAACCATCTACAGAATCAAAGGCGACAACGAACTGAAAACCTGTCTTGCCTGTCAGACACAGGTGCAGGAAGGCATGTATGTAGCAAGCATCCCATTCTTCCCTACAGACAAGAGACTCTACAACATCGAAGACCTTCAGCCGAACCAGCAGGTGATGATGGAGCTTTATCCGGAAATATACAGCTGTATCGGATGTAACGCATGTACAAAAGCATGTACCCAGGGCTTAAATGTAATGCAGTACATTGCATATGCGCAGAGAGGCGAGCTTGAGAAATGCGCAGAAGAATCCTTCGACTGCGTAAGCTGCGGCTGCTGTTCCGTAAGATGCCCGGCCGGCATTTCCCACCCGATGGTAGGACTTCTTGCAAGACGTCTCACAGGTAAATACATTGCCCCGAAGAGTGAGCATCTTGAAAAACGTGTAGAGGAAATTCACGAAGGCAAATATGATGACCTGATCGAGCAGATCATGCAGAAACCAATTACAGACATGCAGGAACTTTACAACAACAGAGAAATTGAGAAATAAGGAGGGCGTAAAACCATGTATGCACCATATCCAGAAAACATGATGGAATCCATCAAAAAGGTAGAGGCTACAAGAGCACAGCGTATGGCAACAGAGCCAAGACGTCTGAGTGCTGATGAGAAAGACGCTCTTCTTAAAAAATTCCATCCAGATTATAACCCGGACGCATTTGCAGAAATCAAAGTAGGTCCGAACAAAGGACAGAAAGCTCCTCTGGAACTGGCTGAAATGCTTCACTCAACAAGCCGTCTGATGAACGAAAAAATCGACCTTACAAAAATTGATTATGATGTAGATGTACTTGTAATCGGCGGCGGCGGTGCAGGTTCTTCCTGTGCTATCGAGGCACACAATGCAGGCGCAAACGTTATGATCGTTACAAAGCTGCGTATCGGTGACGCCAATACCATGATGGCAGAAGGCGGAATCCAGGCAGCAGATAAAGAGAACGATTCCCCGGTACAGCATTACCTGGACTGCTTTGGCGGCGGACATTTTGCTGCGAAGCCAGAGCTGGTAAAAAGACTTGTAATGGAAGCTCCGGATGCAATCAAATGGCTCAATGACCTTGGCGTTGAATTTGATAAAGCAGATGACGGAACCATGATCACTACACATGGCGGCGGAACTTCCAGAAAGAGAATGCACGCTGCAAAGGACTATTCCGGATCAGAAATCATGCGTACTATCCGAGATGAAGTCCTGAACCTTGGAATTCCGGTAGTGGAGTTTACTTCAGCTGTTGAGCTTCTGAAGGATGAAAAAGGACAGGTAGCAGGTGCTGTTCTTCTTAACATGGAGACCGGAGATTACTCTGTTGCAAGAGCAAAGACTGTTGTAATCGCAACTGGCGGTGCAGGAAGAATGCATTATCAGGGATTCCCAACCTCCAACCATTACGGTGCAACTGCAGATGGACTTGTACTTGGCTACAGAGCAGGTGCTTCTCTTCTTTATCAGGATTCCATCCAGTATCATCCGACAGGTGCCATCTATCCGTCACAGATCCTTGGCGCACTGGTAACAGAGAAGGTACGTTCCGTTGGTGCACAGCTGGTAAATGCAAACGGAGAAGCTTACATTCATCCACTGGAAACCCGTGACGTAAATGCTTCCGGTGTTATCCGTGAGTGTGAGGAAGGCCGTGGCGTGGAAGTTCCTGGCGGACTTAAAGGTGTATGGCTGGATACCCCGATGATCGAAATCCTTGGAGGCGAGGGAACCATCGAGAAGAGAATCCCGGCTATGTTCCGTATGTATATGAATTACGGCATTGATATGAGAAAAGTACCGATCGTTATTTATCCAACCCTTCACTATCAGAACGGTGGTCTGGAAATCGACGGAGACGGATTTACAAAAGAAATTCCGAACCTTCTGGTTGCTGGAGAAGCAGCAGGTGGAATCCATGGAAGAAACAGACTGATGGGTAACTCACTTCTGGACGTAATTGTATTCGGAAGAAATGCCGGTAAAAAAGCAGCTGCGAAATGCCAGAATGTAGAGCTTGGAGAGATGAATCTCGACCATATTTACAAATATGCAGAAGAGCTGAAAGAAGCAGATGTGCATACCGATAAGGTATCCCCGTTACTGCTTCCGAAATATGCAAGACATGAGCAGAGATAATTTATAGTAGATTTTGCAACAGCTTCCGGAAAAAATCTGGAAGCTGTTAAATAAAAACAGCAGAATTAATTCCTGCCGCTATATAAGAAAGGAGTTCATACAAATGCGAGAGATAGAAGTAAGCAGACTTACAGACGTCATCGAAAAGCTCTGTATCGAAGCAAATGAACATCTTCCGGAAGACGTAAAATGCGCCATCAAAACATGCCGCGCATGCGAAGACGGAGAGATTGCCAAGGGCATCCTTGACAATATTATTGAGAATTTTGACATTGCGGATAATGAGAATGTGCCGATCTGCCAGGATACAGGAATGGCATGTGTTTTCCTTGAAATCGGACAGGATGTACACTTTGTTGGTGGAGACCTTACCGATGCAATTAATGAAGGCGTACGCCGCGGATACACAAACGGCTATCTTCGTAAATCCGTTGTAAAAGATCCGGTACGCCGTGGAAACACTGGTGACAATACACCGGCTATGATCTACACAGAAATCGTTCCTGGTGACCAGGTTAAGATCACAGTTGGCCCGAAAGGCTTTGGAAGTGAGAACATGAGTATGATCCGCATGTTCAAGCCGTCTGCAGGACTTCAGGGAATCAAGGATTTCATTCTGGAAGTAGTAGAGACTGCTGGTCCGAACCCATGCCCGCCTATGGTAGTCGGCGTTGGAATCGGTGGAACCTTTGACAAATGTGCCCTTCTAGCAAAGAAAGCACTGATGCGTCCACTGGATTCCCACAACCCGGATCCATTCTACGCAGAGCTGGAAGATGAGATGCTGGAAAAAGTAAATAAACTGGGAATCGGACCGCAGGGCTTTGGTGGAAAAACCACAGCAATTGGCCTGAACATTGAGACAATGCCTACTCATATTGCGGGAATGCCATGTGCAGTCAACATCAACTGCCACGTTACCCGTCATAAAACGGAGGTGCTTTAATTATGGAAAGAAGAAAAATTACACTGCCTCTGACAAAAGAACTGGCTAAAACCCTTCACGCAGGAGACCAGGTTCTCCTTACCGGAACCATCTATACTTCCCGTGACGCAGGACATAAGCGTATGTGCGAAGCCCTTGCAAAAGGCGAAAAAATCCCATTTGATCCAACAGATGCAACTATTTATTATGTAGGACCAACTCCTGCAAAACCAGGTCAGGTGATCGGTTCCGCAGGCCCTACTACCAGCGGCCGTATGGATGCCTATGCACCAACCATGATGTCAGTAGGAGCCCGCGGCATGATCGGAAAAGGAGCCCGTCTCCCGGAAGTAGTAGAGGCCATGAAGAAATACGACGGCGTTTACTTCGGAGCCATCGGCGGCGCCGGTGCCCTTCTTGCAAAATGTATCAAAAAAGCTGAGCTGATCGCGTACGAGGATCTTGGCGCAGAAGCACTCCGTAAGCTCTATGTAGAGGACATGCCCCTTGTAGTCATTATCGACAGCGAAGGCAACAATCTTTACGAAGAAGGTCGCAAAGAATATCTGGAAGAACATAAATAAGACTAAAGTACAAATATATACTTTACATATCTGTTATTTTAGATTATATTAATGAGAAATACTACGTGTTTTGTCCTTATTATATAATATAGATATACCCCCTATATCAATTTAGGTGTTTACAAAAATTATGATTTATCTTAACCTGCGTACGGGAAGATAAAAGACAAAACACAGAAAGAAGGAACTTTTGATGGACCATCATAAAAGGGTACAGACCTCAGAAACTTTCATAAACGGTGCATTTCTTGCAGTGTCAGGAGGCCTTCAGGATGCCTATACCTATTTTACCCGCGACGGCGTATTTTCCAACGCCCAGACCGGAAATGTGGTGCTGATGAGTGAGCGGTTTATGAACGGGGAGTGGGCAGCAGGATTACACTATCTGATTCCATTGACCTCCTTTTTCCTTGGAGTACTGGTAGCAGAGCGCATTCAGGACAAGTTCCGCTATGCCAAACGGCTGCACTGGCGCCAGGGAATCCTTCTGTTGGAGATTATCCTGCTGTTTCTGGTTGGCTTTGTGCCAGGAAACATGGATGTTCTGGCAACGACTCTGGTATCTTTTTCCTGTGCGCTGCAGGTACAGACCTTCCGTAAAGTGGAGGGCAATTCTTATGCCAGCACCATGTGCATCGGAAACTTAAGAAGTGGTACAGCTGCTCTTTCCGCTTATATGCGTGAAAAGAATCCAAGGCTGCTTCACCAGGCATTATGTTATTTCGCAATTATTTTCCTGTTCGCTGTTGGAGCAGGAATCGGCGGCAGACTTTCCATAGTCTACGGCTACAAAGTAATCTGGGTTTCCAGCTTCCTGCTTCTGATCAGTTTTCTGCTCATGTTTATTGAGGAGATTGAAGAAGCGGAGCATCATTGGCAGTAAGGGGATACAGATGTGTCTGTGAGAATGAATATGAATATGTATAAGGGCTGTAGAATAAGTCTCTGACTAAGAAACGCCAGTTCCGGCAGATATCGGTTCTGGCGTTTTTTGTTTTTTCATTCTCCTGTTTATCTCTTTTTTTCTTTGTGTTATAATTGCGTTATCATTTTACAGAAATTATTTTTATCATTACAAAGGAGAGTACAGTTATGTCACACGTTTCATCAAACGGACGAGATCTTACTGTCCGTTATGCCTTCATCCAGTTTGCATTCTGGATGAACTTTGCTTCGATTGTCGGTTTTGCAAGTATTTATCTGCTGAATGCTGGCTTTTCGAATACACAGATCGGCATCATGAGCGCAGCCGCTGGCATTTTTTCTGCTCTTTTACAACCCGTTATTGCCAGCTATGCCGATAAGGCATCCAGCCCTTCCCTGAAAAAGATCACACTCTTTGTTTCTGCGATTCCATTGGCCTTTTCTGTTCTCCTGAATATTTCCGGTCGTTCCAGGATATTTACCGGACTTTTTTACGGTGGTTGTATTGCATTTTTGCAGGTACTTACTCCTATGATCAATTCCCTTGGAATGGAAAGCCTGAATCAGGGACGGAAACTGAATTTTGGAATTTCCCGTGGGATGGGTTCCCTTGCCTATGCGGTTGCTGCTTATTTCCTTGGCATTCTGGTTGACAAAAAAGGCCCTGCCACTGTGCCTCCTGTCATTTTACTGGGGTTTGGACTGCTGATAGTATTTGTCTTGATCTTTCCATTTCAGAAGGTTCCTCATAAAGTGACGGATTCTTCTGCAAAAGACACAGCACCTTCTGGTATCTTAACCTTTTTTATAAAATACAAGCGCTTTACGGTTGTTTTGATCGGTTGTGTTTTGCTTTACATCAGCCATGTTTTTATTAATAATTTTACGTTCCAGATCATTGAACCAAAAGGCGGCACCAGTTCCAGTATGGGAGTTGCCATGGCTCTTGGCTCTGTATTGGAGCTGCCGACCATGTTTCTTTTTGGCTATATGCTAAAGAAAGCCCGCTGTGATTTCTGGTTCCGTATTTCCGGAATCTTCTTTACCTTAAAAATCCTGTTTTCCCTTCTGGTAACGAATATGACAGCTTTCTATGCGGTTCAGCTTTTCCAGGTGGGAGGATGGGCATTGATTGCCGTTTCCTCTGTCTATTATGTAAATTCTATTATGGAACCGGAAGATGCCATTAAGGGACAAGCCTATATTACCATGACCTACACTCTTGGAAGTGTCCTTGGCGCTTTGCTTGGAGGTACGCTTTTGGATCACGTGGGTGTGGATGCCATGCTTATCTACGGTACGATCGCTGCGTTCATTGGCGCTGTATTGCTTCTTTTGGCATCCGAAAAGCCCCGGCAAACAGAATAGCAATTTGCTGCTGGAATATACATTTAATTGAAAAAATATTAATTGAGCAATTTTGGAGGACATAAAAAATGAAAATTGTAATCATAAACGGAAGTGCCAGAAATGGAAACACATTAACTGCCATCAATGCTTTTATCAAAGGTGTATCTGAGGAAAATGAGATTGAAATCATCCAACCGGACAAGCTGCACATAAGCCCATGTAAAGGCTGTGGCGTCTGTCAGTGTCATAAAGGCTGTGTTGCGCAGGATGATACGAATCCTACAATTGATAAGATTGCTGCCGCAGATATGATCGTATTTGCCACCCCGGTGTACTGGTGGGGAATATCCGCTCAGCTGAAACTGGTGATTGATAAATGCTACTGCCGTGGAATGCAGTTGAAAGGAAAGAAGACTGGAGTGATCGTAGTGGGAGGCTCACCTGTTGAAAATATCCAGTATGAGCTGATCCGCAAGCAGTTTGAATGCATGGGGAATTATTTATCCTGGGATATGCAGTTCCAGAAATCCTATTATGCAAATGCCAGGGATGAGCTGGAGAAGGATGCAGCTGCAATGAAAGAACTGGAAGAGTTAGGTGAAAGAGTTTGAAGTGCCGACTTCGTTATAAAAAGTTGAGAAAAGAGAAATTAGAAAAACAACAGTAACAGAAATGAGCTTTTAAAGTTGCCTGGGCTGCTGTGAAAAATGTGAAAATTTAAATATAATTCATGCAAAAAAATGTAGAAAATGATTCATAAAATCTATAAGCGTATGTTCACGATATGTGAATACAAATAAAACTGATGTTTATAAGCCCTCCTGTTTCGTAAAAAAAGCAGGAGGGCTTATATCGTATCAAAAAACTACAGCGTCACACCTTCCAATATAAATTGTCTGAAATCTCTTGCTGCCGGAGTAAGATAAGACCGGTCATTACTGGTCAGATAGAAATTCCGCTCCCAGGCAGGATTGGAAATCTGCATGATCTTTACATCCAGCCGAAGAAGCATATCCATATAGGGAACCACTGCAATACCAAAGCCGTGTGCCACTAATCCGGCAATGACTCGATCCTCCTCTGTTTCGTAGGCAATCTGTGGTTCCTGTCCAATCTGTCGGAACAACCCATCCACCACATAGCGAAGTCCGGATCCCTGGGCAAAATAAATCTGTGGGTAAGGAATGGTCTGCGCCAGATCAATGGTATGGTACTGGGCAAGAGGATGCTTACGGGGCGTGATCAGAACCAGATCCTGATGATGGACCGGGATGGAGGTCAGTCCCATATCTGCTGGTGGCTGTGAGGCAAATACAAGATCATAATGTCTTGCCACCAGTCCGTCAAGAAGCTGGCTGGTGGTGCCAGTGTGGAAGGTAAAACGGATATTTTTCTCCGGGTACTGCTTCAGAAAACGCTGGGCAAGTCCAGGGACGAAGTCCTCCCCCAGAGTACGGAGAAGGCCCAGACGAATCAGTCCCTCACCCCGTCCCACACGCTGAAGGGCGTCAATTCCACTGTCGAGAGTGGCGAGTGTCTGCTGTGTACAGGCAAGAAACTGCTCTCCGAAATGTGTCAGTACAATACTTTTCCCCACTTTTTCAAAAAGGGGAACCCCAAGTTCCGATTCCATCTGTGAAATCGCATGACTAAGGCTTGGCTGGGCAATGCAAAGATGCTCGGCCGCCCGTGTATAATGCAAAGTCTGTGCTAATTCTGCAAAATACCGTAAATGTAGCAAATTCATATTCAATTCCCTCAATTATTCTTTTAATTAATGAACTGCATCTATTATAAACCTTTCTATTCAAAAAATCTATCATTCCATAAGAAAAAATCAATTTGTCTTTTTTTTAACAACGTACTAAAGTACAGATATGCCAAGAAGAAATCAAGCTTGATAAACGCAAAAAGAAATATAATGTGGCAGGAGAATTTGATAGAAAAAAGAAAACATACTGGCAAGAAGAATCTGCTGACATTATAAAAAATATATAGAATTTTCATGGAGGAGGAAAAGAAATTGCATATTTCAGGAACTACCGCTTTGCTGGGATTGATCGGAACACCTGTGGAGCATTCCAAATCACCGGCTATGTATAACTATTGTTTTGCAAAATACGGACTTGACTGTGCATATCTGGCATTTGATGTACCAAAGGAGAAAGCCGGGGAGGCTGTGCAGGCCATCAGAACCCTGAATATCAAAGGCGCTAATGTGACAATGCCCTGCAAAAACGCAGTGATCCCTTATCTGGATAAGCTGACACCAGCGGCAGAAGCCATCCAGGCAGTAAATACCATTGTAAATGAAAATGGGGTACTGACTGGTCACATTACAGATGGATGTGGTTATACCTTAAACCTGAGACACAACGGGGTAGAGGTAGCCGGTAAAAAAATCGTTCTTCTGGGCGGCGGCGGTGCAGCCTCTGCGATCGCTATCCAGGCAGCCTTAGAAGGCGCAGCCGAAATCGCAGTATTTAACCTGAAGGACAGCTTCTGGGAAAGAGTGGAAAAAGGACTTGAGAAGATCAGTAAAGCAGCGCCAGAATGCAAGATTACCCTTCATGACCTTGAAAACAGGGAAGAGTTAAAAGAAGCAATCAGCAGCAGTGACATTCTTTCCAATGCTACCAGAGTTGGAATGGCGCCTTACCAGGATCAGAGCAACATTACAGATCTTTCCTGGTTCCGCCCGGATCTGGTGGTGACCGATGTGGTTTATTCCCCGGCTGAGACAAAGATGCTTCGGGAAGCAAAGGCGGCAGGCTGCAAGACCTGTGACGGCCTTGGAATGCTTTTATGGCAGGGAGCTGAGGCATTTCGGCTGTATAGCGGACTGGAAATGCCAGTAGAGGAAATTAGGGAATTGCTGTACAAATGAGAAAAAATATAATGACCACAGGCAGAACAAAAAGAAGCCTGTTCCAGGAAAAAAATGAATTTGTTTCTGTATGATTTTAAAACAGAAGCATTTTTGTGTAACGAAATACAAAAAAGAGGAAGGTCGAACAAAAAATGAACCAGACTACAGATTCAAAAAAATATTATCCTACAGCGCTTGCCCTGTACATCACCTATTTTGTACTTGGCATTGCGGCTACCATTATGGGGCAGTACAAGCTGAACTTTGCAGCCCAGTGGGGCGCTAAGGTTCTGGAAAACGGAAGCTATGATGTATCCGGAGTGGTAGCAGTTATCGCAGCCATCGGACTTGGACGACTGATTGCATTTCCGGTTTCCGGTCCTTTATCTGACCGTTACGGACGCCGTCTTTCCGGCGTGATCGGTTGTATCTTATATGCCATCTTTTTCCTTGGAATCGCATTTTCCCCAAACATGTATATCGGTTACGTTATGGCGATCATCAGCGGTATGGCCAATTCCTTTCTGGACACCAGCATTACACCGTCCTGTATGGAAATCTTTAAGGAAAAGGGAACAATTGCCAATGTATTTACCAAGCTGTCAGTTTCCATCGGACAGTTTGTACTTCCCTTTGCAATCCGCTTTGTAGCAGCTGAGAACATGCCATTTCATACGATTTTCATTGCAACTGCAGTAATCATTATCGTGGACGGTATTTTTCTTATGATCTTACCGTTCCCGCCTTTTGAAAAAGTACAGAAGGTCAATGGCAAGAAGAAAGAGAAAATGAAATTTACACCAGCAGCTATCGCACTTGTGCTTCTTGGATTTACAACTTCCACTACATTTATGGTATGGATGAACTGTAACCAGGAGCTTGGAAGTCTGTACGGACTGGCAGATCCAAGCCGTGCACAGGCATTTTACTCCGTAGGTATCGTAATCGCATTGTTTGTGAATGCGGCACTTCTGAAGAAAAAAGTGGAGCCTGCTAAAATTGTGCTGGTTTATCCAGTAATGGCACTGATTTCACTTGGAGCTGTTTATTTTATCCAGAAACCGTTTATGGTACTGGCGGGCGGTTTCCTGATCGGTTATTTCGGAGCCGGTGGTGTATTGCAGCTGGTGGTATCCGTTGCCAATGAAATGTTCCCAAAGAACCGTGGGGTGATCACGTCTATCGTAATGATCGCATCCAGTGTAGCCAATTATCTGGTTATGAGCATTGCTGGTATTCTTACAAATGCAGGCGGTGTCAATGGTCCACGTCTGGTGGTGCTTTTCAACATGTTTGTAACATTCATAGGCATTCTTCTGGCGGTTTATCTGAATGTCTGCCTGAAAAAAGAGAAAAATCAGTAATCCGTTCAATTATAAACAGTAATTATTTTTAAGTTACCTATTAGGAGGAACTGGGAAAATGAACAATATTTTCTTAATTGGCTTTATGGGAGCCGGGAAATCGTCAGTTGCAGAAGGGCTTGGAACCTTACTGAAGCTTCCGGTGGTAGAGATGGATCAGTACATTTCTGAAAATGAGCATATGACTATCCCGGAAATTTTCGAGAAAAAAGGGGAAGCTTATTTCAGGCAGTGCGAGACAGAACTTTTGAGAAGCTGCTGCACGGAGGAAGCCAGAATTATTTCCTGCGGCGGTGGTGTGGCAATG
This sequence comes from Clostridia bacterium, assembly GCA_029101305.1. Classification (GTDB taxonomy): domain Bacteria; phylum Bacillota; class Clostridia; order Lachnospirales; family Lachnospiraceae; genus Blautia_A. The sequence goes on from JAQXQS010000002.1 coordinate 12,661, forward strand.
CGCCAGGAAAATGTGGAAGTCATGCATAGCTGTGGAACGGTTATTTTGCTGACTGCCACTCCGGAGGTAATTCTTGAGAGAGTAAAAGGGAATAACGACAGACCCCTTCTTCAGAACAAAAAGAATGTAAAAGATATTGCTGAGCTGATGGAACTTAGAAGACCGAAATATGAGGCGGCAGCAGATATCACAATTGATACATCAAAGCTGGATGTGAAGCAGGTCTGCCAGAGCATTCTGAAGGAAATCTGGAATGAAGCGTAGAAAAACGAAAAATTAAATTTTGAAAGTAAAAAAATATAGAAATAAAACCAGATGATAAAAAGGAGAGAACAATCATGTCAAAGAAATACCCAATTACAATCAGTTCCTGGACACTGGGAGATCAGTGTACTTTTAAAGAGAGAGTAAAAGCAGCAAAGGAAGCTGGCTTTGAAGGAATCGGACTTCGTGCTGAGACATATGTGGACGCATTAAATGAGGGGCTGTTCGACGAGGATATTCTTGCAATTCTGAAAAAATATGATATGCAGGTAACTGAGGTCGAGTACATTGTCCAGTGGGCTGAGGAACACCGCTCTTATGAGCAGAAATACAAAGAGCAGATGTGCTTCCATATGTGCGAGTTATTCGGCGTAAATCACATCAACTGCGGTCTTATGGAGAATTACTCCGTAGAGTACACAGCACAGAAGCTTCGTGAGCTTTGCCACCGTGCCGGTAAATATACCATCGGTGTAGAGCCAATGCCATACAGCGGACTTCCGGATGTGAAAAAAGCCTGGGCTGTTGTAAAAGAATCTGGCTGCGACAATGCCAAGCTGATCCTGGATTCCTGGCATTGGATCCGTGCAGGACAGAGCTATGATCCTTCTGTTCTGGCAGAGGTTCCGGCAGATAAGGTAGTTTCCATTCAGATCAATGATGTGCAGGCGCATCCGTATGCAGGACCAGTTCTTCGCGATGAATCCATGCATGACCGTATGATGCCAGGAACAGGACACGGCGATACCGCCGGATTTGTAAAAATGATCCGTGAAAAAGGAATCGAACCAAAGGTTATGGGCGTAGAAGTAATCAGTGATGAGGTGCTCAGTGCAGGCGTAGCAGAAGCAGCGAAAGCAAACTATGAGGCTACCTGTAAGGTGCTGGAGCAGGTATGGCCGGAAGTGTTGGAAAAATAAGAAATTACATAATCTGAAAAAAGTCACAAAATCAGGAGGAAACAAACTATGGAAAGCAGAATCTCAGGACACACAAAACTTTTTTGCCTTATCGGATCCCCGGTAGGCCATTCCGGATCCCCGGCTATGTATAATTACAGCTTTGAAAAAACAGGAATTGATGCCGCATATCTGGCATTTGACGTTCCGCTGGAAAAAACAGGAGATGCGGTACAGGCATTAAAAACCCTTGGCGCTGGTGGTTTCAACATTACTATGCCAGATAAAACAAAGGTGGCAGAATACCTGGATGCCATTTCTCCGGCAGCAACACTGATCGGTGCCTGCAACACGGTTACCGTTGATGAAGAAGGAAAACTTACCGGCCATAATACAGATGGTGTTGGTTTTGTTAGAAATCTCCAGGAGCATGGAGTGGAGATTTCCGGAAAGAAAATCGTGCTTCTTGGTGCCGGCGGTGCAGCAACTGCGATCAGCGTACAGGCAGCGCTGGATGGAGCTTCCGAAATCCACATCTTTAACCGCAAAGATGAATTTTATGCAAATGGAGAGCTTACAGTGAAAAAACTGACTGAGGCAGTACCGGGCTGTAAAACATCTATTTCACCATTGGAAGATGAAGCGGCATTAAAGGCAGCTATTGGTGGATGCGATATCCTTGTGAATGCGACAAAGGTAGGAATGAAACCATTAGATGGACTTACATTGATCGATCCTTCTTTGTTCCGAAAAGATCTGGTTGTTGCAGATACTGTTTACAATCCTCGCGAAACCCGCATGATCAAAGAGGCGAAGGCAGCAGGCTGTACTGCAATTGGCGGTATCGGAATGCTTTTATGGCAGGGAGTTGCTGCATTTAAGCTGTTTACCGGAAAAGATATGCCGGCGCAGGAGGTTCTGGAGAAATTCTTTTCCTGATTTGTATACGAAATGCAGAAGATTAACTGAAAAAGCCTGTAAGCAGGAATGATAAAAGTCCTGTTTATAGTACAGTAAAGAAGATTCCACGTAATTATTAGAGAGGTGTTAAAATGAAATTTCCAAACATGTTTTCACCAGTAAAGATAGGTACAGTAACGGTTCCAAACCGTTTTGTAGTACCGCCAATGGGAAACAATTTTGCAAATACAGATGGTACTTTAAGTGACCGTTCCCTTGCTTATTATGCAGCACGTGCAAAAGGTGGATTTGGTCTTATCACGATTGAATCTACAGTTGTTTACGAAGAGGCAAAGGGAGGTCCCAGAAAGCCATGTCTTTTCACAGACGATACGGTAGAAAGCTTCCGCCGTGTGGCGGATGCCTGTCACTCTTATGGTGCGAAGGTTTCTATCCAGCTGCAGCATGCTGGACCGGAAGGAAACTCGGCACTGACCGGTTATCCTTTAAAAGCCGCAAGCCGTATGCCGGCAGCTCAGGGAAGAGAAGTTCCGGAGGTTGTTTCCAATGAAGAAATCTACCGGATCATAGAGTGCTATGGAGATGCAGCCCGCCGTGCACAGCAGGCTGGAATCGATATGGTAGAGGTGCATTGTGCTCATGGTTACCTGGTAAGCACCTTTATTTCTCAACGTACCAATAATCGTACAGATGAATTTGGCGGCTGTTTTGAAAACAGAATGCGCCTGCCTCGTCTGATTATTGAAAATATCCGCAAGAAAACAGGCGGAAATCTGCCGATCCTTTGCCGAATCAACGCAAGTGATGAGGTTGAAGGAGGACAAAGCGTCCAGGACGCTGCAGCAGTAGCTGCGTATCTGGAACAGGAATGCGGCGTAGACGCTCTCCACGTAACCCGTGCCGTCCACCTCCACGATGAATTTATGTGGGCCCCAGGCCTGATTCATGGCGGCTTCAACGGGGATCTTGTAACCGAGATCAAACGCGCCGTTTCCGTTCCGGTTATTGCAGTTGGCCGTTTCACAGAGCCACAGTATGCAGAGCTTCTGGTAAAACAGGGAAGGGCAGATCTGATCGCATTTGGCCGACAGAGCATCGCAGATCCAGAGCTTCCGAATAAAGCGTTAAACGGACAGCTGGAGACACTGGCACCATGTATCGGATGCCTTCTTGGATGTGTGCCCAATATGTTTGCAGGAAAGCCGATCACCTGTGCAGTCAACCCTTGTACAGGCAGAGAAGCAGAACTGAAAGTTGCGGATCAAAAGAAAAAAGTTGTAGTAGTTGGCGGTGGTCCTGGAGGACTTTACGCAGCATGGCTGTGTGCTCTTCGCGGACATGAAGTAACACTTCTGGAAAAAGAAGCAGAGCTTGGCGGAAACTTCCGTATCGCCGCTTATCCTACAGGAAAAGGCCAGCTGACAGAGGTAATCCGTTCCATTATCGTAAGATGCCAGAATGCTGGTGTGGATTTAAGATGCAATACAGAAGCAGATGAGGAAACCCTTCGCAGTCTTGCACCGGATACCATTGTAGTGGCAACCGGATCCAATCCTCTGGTACTTCCAATTCCGGGACTTGTCGATTGTGGCTATGTGACAGCACAGCAGCTTTTGGACGGAAAAGCACAGATGGGAAAGAAGATTCTTGTAGTAGGCGGTGGAATGGTAGGCTGTGAAGCCGCAGAATATCTTGCCGAGCGTGGACATCAGGTCGGAATCATTGAAATGAAAGATGTGATCGCCGGTGATGTAACTGCTGAAAGCCGTAAATATATTTTCAAGAACTTTGAAGAAAACCATGTACAGCTTATGCCTGGCGCAAAGGTCGGTCACTTCTATAATGACGGTGTGGATTATACACTTGCAGATGGAACCGAAGGTTCTATGCGTGGCTTTGATAATGTGGTGCTGGCTATGGGCTCCCGTGCAAATGGCGCTTTGAAAGAAACTGCTGAAAAAGTAGCTGATCAGGTGATCGTGATCGGTGAAGCTGCAAAAGCACCTGGAAATGCAGTTGTTGCAGTCAATGATGCTTTTGAGGCTGCACTTACAATCTAGGGCATATCTGGAAAATGTTTTAAAATAAAAGGGACTTGTGTCCTATTATAGAAAAACTGGAGGGGCAAAGATCATTTTGCCCCTTAAAATAGTCTGGTAAACCAGAAAACTAATTGATAAAAAATATCAACTATTCAATGCGGATATGGATGGCTGTAACTTTCCTACAGAGTGTTTGATACAGGGTTTTGAATATGAAAGTATTGTACAGAAAAAGGGACTTATGTCTGTTTATACCCATTTTTTTCCATAAAAATTGTATTAAATTAAAAGCATACGTCAAACTGATTGACGCAAAAAAAAGAATCCCTTATACTACAATTGTTAAACCAATAACAATTCTTCATATGCGCGGAGAAATAAAAAATAAAAGAAAGAGGTACAAGCATGAAAGATTTTGCACAGTGGGAAGGCTTTAATGGCAGCCGTTGGAAAGAACAGATCAATGTTCGCGACTTTATCCGTCACAATTATACCCCTTATGACGGAGACGATTCCTTCCTGGAGGGCCCGACAGAGGCTACAAACAAATTATGGGGAAAACTGCAGGAACTGCAGAAAAAAGAGCGTGCCAACAATGGTGTGCTTGATATGGAGACAAAGGTAGTTACCGGTCTTACTGCATATGGTCCTGGATATATCGATGAGGATCTCAAAGACCTTGAGAAAGTAGTTGGTCTTCAGACTGACAAGCCTCTGAAGCGTGCATTTATGCCATACGGTGGAATTAAAATGGCAGAGCAGGCATGCGAGATGTATGGCTACAAAGTAGATCCGCAGATTCACGACATGTTTACAAAATATGAGTTCAAAACACACAATCAGGGTGTATTCGATATTTACACACCAGAAATGAAAAAAGCACGTCACAGCCACATCCTTACCGGACTTCCGGATACTTACGGACGTGGACGTATCGTTGGCGATTACAGACGTGTGGCTCTGTATGGTATTGATGCTCTGATCGAAGGCAAAGAGAAAGACTTCGCAGACAGTGACCGTCAGGGAATGAGACGTTATGATTTCCAGCTTCGTGAGGAAATCGCAGACCAGATCCGTGCTCTTAAGGGAATGAAAGAGATGGCGAAGATCTATGGTTATGATATTTCACAGCCTGCAAAAAATGCACATGAGCCATTCCAGTGGCTGTACTTCGGATATCTTGCAGCGATCAAGACTCAGAACGGTGCTGCAATGAGTGTTGGACGTATCTCCACATTCCTTGATATCTATATTGAAAGAGACCTTAAGAACGGTGTGATCACAGAGAAAGAGGCTCAGGAGCTTGTTGACCACATGGTAATGAAATTCCGTATGGTTAAATTCGCAAGAATCGAGTCCTACAACCAGCTGTTCTCCGGTGACCCGGTATGGGCAACTCTTGAGGTTGCTGGTATTGGCGTTGACGGACGTCACATGGTAACAAAGAATGACTACCGTTTCCTTCATACTCTTGAGGATATGGGACCGGCTCCAGAGCCAAACCTTACAGTTCTGTATTCTTCCAAGTTGCCTGAGAACTTCAAGAAATATGCTGCTAATATTTCTGTTACAACAAGTTCCATCCAGTATGAGAACGATGATGTTATGCGTCCGGTATGGGGCGATGATTATTCTATCTGCTGCTGTGTATCTGCTACTGAGACAGGTAAGGAAATGCAGTTCTTCGGAGCTCGTGCAAACCTTGCAAAATGCCTCCTCTATGCGATCAACGGTGGTGTAGATGAGAAGTTAAAGACTCAGGTTGGACCGGAGTACAAACCGATCACTTCTGAGTACCTTGATTATGATGAAGTAATCCAGAAATATGACCAGATGATGGACTGGCTGGCACATCTGTATGTAGGAACCCTGAACATGATCCACTACATGCATGACAAATATTACTATGAGGCAGCTGAGATGGCTCTTATCGATACAAAGGTTGAGCGTTCCTTCGCAACTGGTATCGCTGGCTTCTCTCATGTAGTAGACTCCCTGTCTGCTATCAAATATGCCAAGGTAAAAGCTATCCGTGACGAGGATGGAATCACCACAGACTTCCAGGTTGAGGGTGACTTCCCACGCTATGGTAATGATGATGACAGAGCAGATGAGATCGCAAGAAACCTGCTTTCCACATTCATGGACAAACTGAAACACATCCATACCTACCGCGATTCCAAGCCAACCACATCCATTCTTACCATTACTTCTAACGTTGTTTATGGTAAGGCTACAGGAGCCCTTCCGGATGGAAGAAAAGCCGGCGAGCCTCTGGCACCTGGTGCTAACCCATCCTATGGCGCAGAGCAGAACGGACTTCTTGCTTCCCTGAACTCTGTTGCAAAGCTTGACTATGAGGATGCACTGGACGGAATTTCCAATACACAGACAATTAATCCGGACGCACTTGGACATACTAATGAAGAGCGTACAGATAACCTTGTACATGTACTGGACGGATATTTCAACCAGGGTGCACACCATCTGAATGTAAACGTATTTGGAAAAGAGAAACTGATCGATGCTATGGAGCATCCGGAAAAAGAGGAGTATGCAAACTTCACAATCCGTGTTTCCGGTTATGCTGTTAAGTTCATCGACCTGACAAGAGAGCAGCAGCTGGATGTTATTGCCAGAACCTGCCACGACAGAATGTAATCATATAATTTATGATGTAAAGGATATAGAAATGTTAAAAGGCTATGTTCATTCTCTGGAAAGCTTCGGGTCTGTAGACGGACCCGGAGTGAGATATGTGATCTTTCTTTCCGGCTGCGCTATGCGCTGCCAGTTCTGCCACAATCCGGATACCTGGAATATGACAGATGGAAAAGAGTACACCACGGATCAGCTTTTGAAGACAGCACTTCGTTTTAAGTCCTACTGGGGAGAAAAAGGCGGAATCACGGTGAGCGGCGGGGAACCCCTTTTGCAGATGGATTTTCTCACAGAGCTTTTCCGTAAGGCAAAGGAAGCAGGAATCCATACAACACTGGATACCAGCGGGAATCCTTATACGACCAAGGAGCCCTGGCATTCCAAGTGGCTGGAGCTGATGAAATACACAGACCTTCTGCTTCTGGATATCAAGCAGATCAATGAGCAGGAGCATGTGAAGCTTACCGGGCAGGCGAATACCAATATTCTTGCCATGGCCCGTGAGCTTTCTGATATGGGTAAGCCTGTGTGGATCCGTCACGTACTGGTACCGGGAGGCAGTGACAAGGATGAGTACCTGCACCAGCTGGCAGACTTTATTCATACACTGAAAAACGTTGAGCGCGTGGAAGTACTTCCGTATCATACACTTGGAATTTTTAAATGGGAGAAGCTGGGAATCCCTTATCCGCTGGAGGGCGTGAAACCTCCGACGCAGGAGAGAATTGATAATGCAAGGCGGATTCTCGGGGCAATATAAGAACGTGAAATAAACTCCTTAAGGGGAGGCTGCTGTGAGGCAAATGGCCTTGTGGCAGCCTCTTTTAGGTTGGCGGAATTTTTGAGATTATAAAAGAAAAATAAATTGTAATATAGCGGATATAATGATATGATTATCCGGTAACAGCAATGTTACAGGAAAGCACCTGCGACAGGGTGTGGTTGCCTCCTGACTATTACAGATTGGAGTCTTTCGGGGCTCTAGGATGAAAGAAAGGAGGTGCGTGATATGACAGCTTATGAGATCATCTCAATATTCATAGGTGTACTCAGTTTACTGATCACCTTTGGTAGCCTGTTAATTGCGATTATTACCTTTCTTGATCGGAAGAACAAGAGGAAATAAAAAAGCCTATCCTGTCGGCCAACAGGATAGGCGGTGGTCGTAAGACCATTTAGCCATGTCGGGCGGCATCCACTTTGGAGTGGGTGCTTTTCCTATAACAAATGTACCACACATTTCTTTTGTTTTCAATAGAAAATTCAAATATGCAGTTCATCTGGCTTTGGTTTAGCCCTGTGTTTATTCTCACCAATTTCAAAATTTTAATACGGAAAATAACAACTGGTTGAAGAGAAAATTATTTTACTGTGTATTTGCTGCAAGAAAAGCGGCAATTTCCTGCAGGAAGCGGCTGCCGTATTTCTGCAGTTTGTTCTGGCCGACGCCGGAAACGCCAAGCATTTCATCTTCATTCTGAGGAAGTTTTTCGCACATGTCGATCAGGGTTTTGTCTGTGAAGACAATGTAAGGCGGAACGGATTCCTCCCTGGCAATCTGCAGGCGCAGCTGGCGTAAGGTCTCGAAGAGGTCAGACTTGTGGATGGCAGCTGTGTTATTTGAGTTACCCGAATTGGATGTACCGGAAGAATTGCCGACAGAGTTTGTCTGAAAGAAATCTTCACTATAAGGTGATTTATGTCTTCGGGAACCCGAAATTTTCTCTTTTTCTTTAAATTTCTTTACGATAATCCTTGAGTCCTTTTGTTGCAATTCTGCAATATTTCCTATCTTGAGAACACTGTATTCTCCTTCTGTCTGAATGACGTAGCCCTCACGCACCATTTGACTGATCAGAAGACGGAGATCGTCTTCGGTGCGGTTTTCCAATTGCCCGTAAGAGGTGAAGTCGGTTGCGCTGATCTCTTTCAGACGTGCTTTTTTTGCACCGCGGAGTGTGCTGATCACCAGGGCCTGGCCGAATCTGCCGCGCATTTCGGAGATACAGTTGATCACCCATTTGGCATCCTTTGTCATGTCTGTTTCAACAAATTCCTGATGACAGTTGCCGCAGTTATCGCAAGGTTTCTCAGGCTTTTCCCCGAAGTATTCCAGGATGTAGTTGCGCAGGCAGGAGGTTGTCATACAGTAGCCCTCCATTAGTTGGAGGCGGCGGAAATCCTGCTGTCGGACCTGTTCAATTTCCTGAAAATCCATACCTTCGAAATCTTTGCTTCCAAGAAGCATTTTGCTGATCATAACATCCTGTGTGGAAAAAAGAAGAATACATCTGGCTGGTTCGCCGTCACGCCCGGCGCGGCCGGCTTCCTGATAGTAGTTTTCCATGCTCTGTGGCATGTTATAGTGGATGACAAAGCGAACGTTAGACTTATCAATTCCCATACCAAAGGCATTGGTGGCAATAACGACAGAAGCCCGGTCATAGATGAAATCGTCCTGGCTCTTTTTGCGGATGTCGTTGTTCATTCCGGCATGATAGCGGGTGACAGAGACTCCCTGTTTCAACAGCTTTTCATACAAAGTATCTACGTTTTTTCTGGTGGCGCAGTAGATGATACCACTTTCATTTGCATGCTCTTTTATGTAATTCTGGATGAAGATATCCTTTTGTTTTCCAGTGAGATGTTCCACCTGATAATAGAGATTTTCTCTGTCAAAACCAGTGACAACAATGTTTGGATTCTTTAGCTTCAGGATTCTTGAAATGTCATTTTTAACTATTTCAGTAGCGGTGGCAGTGAAAGCACTTATGATAGGATTTCCTGGAAGCTGCTCCACGAAATCTACGATTTTCAGGTAGCTTGGGCGGAAATCCTGTCCCCATTGGGAGATACAGTGGGCTTCATCTACGGTAACCATAGAGATAGGAGTATGTAGTGCAAAATTCAGAAAAGAAGCTGTTTCCAGCCGCTCCGGGGCTACATAGATGATCTTATAGACTCCTCTTGCAGCGAAAGAAAGCGCCTTGCTGATCTGCCCTTCAGTAAGGGAAGAATTGATATAAGCGGCGTGGATTCCGGCCTCATTTAAGGATTTTACCTGATCCTGCATAAGAGAGATCAGAGGTGATATTACCAATGTAATTCCAGGCAAAAGCAGTGCCGGAACCTGATAACAGAGAGATTTACCAGCGCCTGTAGGCATGATTGCCAAAGCGTCTCTTCCATTTAAAATTGTATCTATGATTTCTTCTTGTCCTTCACGGAAAGAGTCATATCCAAAGTAAGTTTTTAGAATCTGTGTGGGAGTAACTGGTGGGGGATTAAAGTTGTTTCCTGTCATATTTGAAGTGTTTCCTGTCAATTTATTAACCTCCTGAAAGTACGGTTACTAGATTAATATAGTGGGCTACGCCGACTGAAATAAGGCAAAATCTCTCGCAAAGTGAGGCATGCAGATTGCTGGAATGATTTTTTTTACACACTCTAGTGTTTTATCATATTCAGCGCGGCTTCCGCCGTTGCGCCTGTAAGCCTGGTAATACTGGAAAATACAGGAATATCCCCATATTTGCGGTTTTCATAAAAGGCGTAATAGCATCCATATAGAATGTAAGTAAGCATGATGTTAATGTCTGGATTTTCCCGGTATTTGGGATAGGCTCCGAAAACCAGCTCTTTCAAAGCCAGCTCGATTTTCTGTACCAGGCATTTACTGCGGCTCCCGGAAAAGAGAATCCCGATCAGGGAATCTTTTGCCAGAAATCCCATGAATAATTCATGGGAAAATTCGGCTGTGTTTTCCAGTACTTTTTCCGGATGGCTTAAATTTTCCATAATAGAAATCACCACTTCTGTTTCCAGAGTATCGGAAAGATGGTAGATGTCCTGGTAGTGGGCGTAGAAGGTTGATTTGTTGATCTGGGCTTTTTCGCACAGCTCTTTAATAGTGATCCGCTCCAGCTCTTTATGGGAACGGAGCTCAATGAAGGCGTTTATGATGCTCTGGCGGGTTTTTTCGATTCTGATATCCATATGGCTAAGTCCTTTTTTATGTAAAGTGCAGTTGTTAGGGAAAACAGGTAATCCAACATATTAGAAAAATTGTCGGATAACCAACTAAAGTTGTTTTTTGTTGGTGGTATTTTTACATATACGCAATTATACTCATTATACAAAGAAAAACAACTACTGTCTAATATCTTTTTACAGTGAAAATTGGGGGATGTACTTTATGGATTTTTATAACTTTTACACGGGAAAAGAATTTGAAGCGTATGAGTATCTTGGTGCCCATGTATGGGCTGGCGGAACCACCTTCCGTACCTTTGCCCCGGCTGCACAGCGGGTATCTGTGATCGGGGAATTCAATGGATGGACAGAAACTCCCATGAACCGCGTCCATGATGGGAACTTCTGGGAATGCACGATTGATGGCGTAGGCTCAGACCTGATGTATAAATACAGAATTTACCGTCAGGATGGCTCCTTCATAGATCATGCTGATCCATATGCATTTTATAGTGAAATGCGTCCGGGAACCGCATCCAAAACATATGCACTTGGCGGTTACGATTTCGATGACGGCAAATGGCTGAAGAACCGGAAAGTAACCTATGACAAGCCCATAAATATTTATGAAATGCATTTTGGCTCCTGGAAAAAAAGAGGAGAGGGACAAGAAGACTGGTATACTTATGAAGAACTGGCACCGATCCTTATCGCATATCTGAAAGAGCACGGATATAATTATGTGGAAATCATGCCTCTTTGTGAGTATCCATGTGACGAATCCTGGGGGTATCAGGACACCGGATATTTCAGCCCTACTTCCCGCTATGGGAAGCCAGAAGAACTGAAAGCATTTGTAGACCAGTGTCATCAGGCTGGAATCGGAGTGATTCTGGACTTTGTCCCGGTACATTTTGCAGTGAATGATTATGCACTTGCCGAGTACGACGGAACTGCTCTTTATGAATATCCCAATATGGCAGTTGGTCGTAATGAGTGGGGCAGCTGCAACTTTATGCATTCCAGAGGGGAAGTGTGCAGCTTCTTACAGTCATCTGCTTATTACTGGATGAAGGAATTTCACTTTGATGGTCTTCGAATGGATGCAGTTGGAAATCTGATCTACTGGCAGGGAGATGCCAGCCGTGGGGAGAATCTGGCTGCGCTGAAATTTATCCGTACCATGAATCAGGGCTTGAAAGAGCGGATTCCGGATTGTCTTCTTTTTGCAGAGGATTCAACTCCCTATCAGGGAGTAACCAGACCTGTGTGGGAAGGGGGACTTGGCTTTGATTACAAATGGGATCTTGGATGGATGCATGATACATTATCCTATTTCCAGGCAGATGCAAATGAGAGAAGGGAAAAGTACCATAAGCTGACTTTTTCCATGATGTACTTCTATAATGAGCGCTATATCCTGCCTTTGTCCCATGATGAGGTTGTTCATGGAAAAGCGACGATCGCCCAGAAGATGAATGGTGGTTATGATGGGAAATTCCCACAGGCAAGGGCTTTCTACATGTATATGTATGCACATCCCGGTGCCAAGCTGAATTTCATGGGAAATGAACTTGCCCAGCTGAAAGAGTGGTGCGAAAAGGATGAGCTTGACTGGATCCTGCTGAAATTCCCTATCCATGAGGCCTTTCATAAATTTATGGCAGATCTGAATAAGTGCTATCTGAAGAATAATGCATTTTATCAGAGAGATATTGATCAGGGAGGGTTCTGCTGGGTAGACTGTCATCAGGAGCAGAAGTGCCTGTATCTGTTTGAGCGAATCAGTGGAGACCAGAAAATCCTGGCAGTATTTAATTTCTCTGATGAAATTCAGGAATATACTTTGGAAAGAGATTATGCTGGATATGAGCTTCTTCTCGCAAGTGACATGGTAAAATATGGCGGTAAAAAGCGTTACACCAAGAAGGAAAAGATGATTACAGGCGGCAAGGCTGTATTCAAAATGGGACCGTTCTGTGCGAGATATTATCTCGTAAAATAATAGGATGCTATAACCTGCCCAATATGAAAACTTAGCGCTTTATGCAATGAATCGGCGGATTTTGAATATTAGGAAAAGTAAAAAGACCTGCACTCAGATAAAACACTATTATTATGTAAGAATATAATATAGTGGATTTATCTGAAGTACAGGTCTTAATCATTGCTACGGTTTACGCTCTTCACAACAATTCATCGCACGGTGTATGAGAATTGTGTGTTCTTAGAAAATATATAACTTATTTACCAGGAGCAAGATGCTTCTTGATAGCTTCAAAACTCTCAGGGCTGATCACATGCTCGATACGGCATGCATCAGAGGTAGCAGTCTCCGGGTTAACGCCCAGGCTGATCAGCCAGGATGATAAAAATTCATGTCGCTCGTAAATCATATCTGCGATCTTCTGACCGGATTCGGTAAGATAAATATATCCCTCAGGAGTAACGGTGATATGGTTCTTCTCACGAAGATTCTTCATGGCAACACTGACACTTGATTTCTTAAAGCCAAGTTCATCCGCAATATCAACGGAACGAACAACAGGTTTCTTTTTGCTGAGGACGAGAATGGTTTCCAGATAGTTCTCAGCGGATTCATTTGATTTCACGATAGATCACCTCAATTTCCAGCTTGTGCATCTGTACAAGTATAATACTTATAGATTACCATAGTTTAGGGATTTGGGCAATTATTTTTTGAAAATTCGGTGATGGTTAAATTTTGCAAGAAAAAGAATCACAAGAAATGTGATTATTTCCGAGCTCAAAAACGATCCCCAGACACCGTTTAATCCCAGAATCTTTGAGAGCACCACAGCGCTGATTGCGATTGCGATAAAGCCTCGCATAAGTGATCCGATGATGGCTGGGAGGGGACTGACTGTGGCGGAAAAATAAGCTACCAGCATAATGTTGATACCGGCGAAAAGGAATCCAAGGAAGTAAATCTGCAGACCAGTATGGGCGTAATTTAAAAGCTGTAAATTGTTTTCCTTGTTGAAAATTCCAATAAAAGTATCTGTAAATCCAAAGGAAAGTGCCACAGTAACCAGTTCAAGCACCAGGCAGCAAAGAATACTCCACTTCAAAAGTTTTCTTACATTTTCTGTTTTTCTCATGCCATAATTCTGACTGATCAGAGGCTGTGCTCCTTGTGCAAGCCCATTGAAGATGGACATGGCAACAAGGGAAAGATTGGCAATTACCCCATAAGCTGCAACACCTACATTTCCTGCAATATCAAGAATCAGCATGTTAAAGATAATGGTGGTGATCGCGGAAGAAAGCTCGCCAACAAAGGCTGAAATTCCAAGCTGGCAGCAGGAAAGAATGTGTCGGAAGGAAGGTGTTTCCCAGTGAAATCCTACCTGATTTTTGCTGCTGTGAAAGTGGGTAGTGCAGACGAGCATAGTAATGGCTGGGCTGACAGCAGTGGCAAGTGCGGCACCGGAAAGCCCAAGTCCCATCGGAAACATGAAAATGTAATCGAACACAATGTTGAACAGACTTCCGGAGATTGCACCAGCCATCGCACGGGATGCAGCCTGATCATTTCTTGCAAATGCAGTGAAAGTGTAATTGGTCATAAAAAATGGGGTTGCGATCAGCATAATGCGAAGATAATTTTTGCCAAGCTCCGTCAAATGCTGGTTAGCGCCAAGGAGCCCGAGGAATTTTTCCGGGAGAAAAATTCCTGTCAGGATAAAAGGAACACTGCAGAGCAAGGTCCAGAAAATGGACTGGGTAAAGTAAAAGCTTGTGTTTTTCTGCTGAGCCTTGTCGATGGAATATCTGGTGGCAGAACCAATTCCAATCATGGCACCGATGGCATATACAAGTCCGTAAACTGGCAGAATCAGATTCAGAACTGCAAGCCCGTCTGCTCCTGAGTGGACAGAAATAAAAAAAGTATCCGCCAGGATATACACGGAAATGCCGATCATTCCAGCAATGCTTTGAATAGTATAGTGAAAAAATTGTTTGCGCATTTTGAATTGACTCCTGAAAATGTTATTATTGTTATAAATATAACGGATTTTTTATTGAATCTGCTGGCTACGGATCAAGCAGTGGATAATATCTGTGTGGAATTGCCATTTTGGATAGGCCCTTTACGAAATTTTTCTTATTATACACTAGCAATTTTATTATGTAAAGAAGCATGATTTCTGTGCATCACGAAAGGGGCTGGTCAGGGAGAAAACAGTAATAGTTTGAACATTCAAGGAGAACATTGTATTTATAATTATCCATGACAAATGATATTCCTGGTAGTATAATGACGTTAAAAGTAAACAGTAAACATTAATAAGTACTGGGGAGGTTTATCATGTATACTGCTTCAAAGGAACGATATACGACAATGGAATATAATCGCTGTGGAAACAGTGGACTAATGCTGCCGAAGGTTTCGCTTGGTTTGTGGCATAATTTCGGTGATACAGCTAATTTTGAGAACATGATACAGCTGTGCTTTACAGCATTTGATAATGGAATCACACAGTTTGACTTGGCTAATAATTACGGTCCACAGCCTGGAAGTGCGGAGATCAATTTCGGCAGGATTCTGAAAGAAGATCTGGGAAAATACCGGGACGAGCTTATTATTACCACTAAGGCCGGATATGAAATGTGGGATGGCCCTTATGGGAACTGGGGCAGCCGCAAATATCTTCTGGCGAGCTTAGATCAGAGTCTGAAGCGCATGGGACTGGAATATGTGGACATTTTCTATCACCACAGAATGGATCCGGAAACTCCACTTGAGGAGACTATGGGAGCGCTGGCCAGTGCTGTTCAGAGCGGAAAAGCATTGTATGTGGGACTTTCCAACTATGATGGAAAAACTTTGTCACAGGCTGCACAGATTTTGCAGGAATTGCATTGTCCATTTGTAATCAACCAGAACCGCTATTCTATTTTTGACAGAACTGTGGAGAAAAATGGTCTGAAAAAAACTACTGGCATTCTGAAAAAAGGTCTGATCACATTCAGCCCGCTTGCCCAGGGTCAGCTTACAGACCGATACTTGAACGGAATTCCAGAGGACAGCCGGATCCGTACAGACGGCAGATTTTTGAAAGAAAGCACGCTTACACCAGAGCGTTTACAGCAGATCCGTGAATTAAATGATATGGCTGCCGAGCGTGGGGAAAAGCTTTCTGAGATGGCTCTTGGATGGCTTCTGGCACAGGAGGAAGTGACCAGTGTGCTGATCGGAGCATCACGTCCACAGCAGATCCTTGATAACATAAAAGCAATTCATTGTGCGCCATTTACAGAGGAAGAGCTTGCGCGAATTGATGAAATTGCGGCGGAAAATACAGCCAGGTAAGAGAATGATTATGGCTTACTGGAAGCATTCTGTGAGGTGCTTTTCGGAGTGAATGCGAGAGCGCCAATGGTGGGGCGCAATCTACTTTCAATCATGGTGATGTCTGCGTGAACAGACATGTGCGTTTAGAAAAAAAGGTATGGAATCATGCTAGAGAAAATCACGTTTTTTAAGAAAATATTTGATACAGTATGGGAATATCATAAGGACAGTAATCAGTTATATGTACATTACGATAGTGCTCTGCCCGAATACTGCAATACCCGGGTGTTATATGATGAGATGTATAAGCTGTACACCGAAGAGTATGTATACAAAGAAGATCTTGCTGTCTGGGAAAGATACATGTCATCTGAAAATCTGAATAAATTTCTACAGGGAGACAAGGAAGAAGGCGACTTTGAATTTCGCATGGAGCATACCAGAATCGGGTTGGAATGGCATGCGGCTTATATGAATAAACTGGATGACAACCGCATTCTGATCGCGACCAGGGATATCAAGGATGAGCAGAGAAATGCTTCAATTGCCCATGCCGTACTTCCTGAATTCGATTATGTATGTCGTATTGATGTGGAAACCCAGGGGTACATTCTTTACTATTCCGCTGATGAAAAAACAGTGGTTCCCCAGCATTCTGCCGGAAATTTTGAACAGTCAATCGGAGCGTTTAACCTGGAGTATATTGTGCCGGAAGAGGCAGAAGCGCTGAATGAAAACATGCGTTTGAATAATATTAAAGCCAGATTGGAAGAACAGGACGAATACATTCTGTATGCTACTTCCAGAGACAAAAACGGGCTTACTTATAAAAAGTTCCGGTTCTGCTATGCGGACGCTTCCAAGCATGAGATCCTTCTTACCAGAACGGATGTAAGTGACGTTGTGAAAGAGAGAATGCTTCGTCAGGAGGAAGAAAAAAAGCGAGTTGCTTATCTGGAAAAAGAACTTTATCTGACCCAGGAGCTTCAGAAAAGCCAGCTGGAAATGCAGCGGATTCTGGAGACAACTACAGACCTGATGTTTAAGTACGATCCGGAAAATGGAGCTGTTCTCCTTCATAAAGCGGAAGAAGAGGATTATCATCCGTTCCTTTCTGAGGAGGATATGCTAAGGAAGCTGGCAGAAAAAGGATACCTGGAAGAGCAGTATGTGGAAACCCTGGAGGAATGTATAGAACAGATCAGGAATGGAGAACACAGACTTTCCTGTACGATAAAGGCGCGGAAAAACCTGACACAGGACTGGGTGTGGTATAAGGTTACTCTGTTTGATTACCAGGATGAGGCTACGCACGAACGAAAGGTTCTTGGGTATCTCCAGAACATTAATCTTGATATGTCAGACAGGGAAAGGCTGGAAAAAGCAGCTCAGAGAGATTCTCTTACAGGTCTTTACAACATGGGAACAGCGAAGAAAAAGATATGTGAGATTCTTCGGAATCAGACGAAAGATCAGCAGATCTGCAATGCATTTTTCTTAATGGATGTGGATGATTTTAAAAGCATTAATGATACAAATGGTCATATGACAGGGGACGATACCCTTAAGAAATTTGCTTCTGTACTTAACGATACTTTCCGGTTTCAGGATATTATTTATCGCCTTGGCGGGGATGAATTTGCAGTTTTTGCAGAAGATTTGCATGATTCTTCCACTTGTATTGAGGCAATTATGGAGCGCTTTAAGGAGCAGATCGGGGAGGCACAGAAGGATTTTCCGTTCCTTAGTATCAGCGTAGGAGTTTATGTGACAGACCGCAGACATACTTATGAACAGTATTATGAAGAAGCGGATAAAGCATTATATGAGACGAAAAAGAATGGGAAAAATGCCTATACAGTGCGTAAGGATGTTGGGAGATAATAAAAATCTGAAAGGGAGCGAAAGCTGGTCTTGAAAAGAGACTGGCTTTTTTCTGTTTATAATAACCTGAATGGATATTTTGGCTCTTTCGTTGCATAAGATAAGAGAAGTGTGGTAAGATGATAAAAAACAGGAGAGGAGATGAATTTGACATGGGTATATATTTCAATCCGGGAAATGCAAGCTTCAGACAGGCAAGAAATAGTATGATATATGTTGATAAGACAGAACTTCTTGATTATTTGAACAGAGTATTGTCAACGGAAAACAAGTGTATCGCAGTAAGTCATGCCAGACGATTTGGTAAATCGCATGCAGCAGGTATGATAGACGCTTATTATAGTTTGGGATGTGATTCTACGGAACTTTTTGGAGATACGAAGATAGCAGATGAGACGAAACATAACAACTATAAGAAATATATGAATAAATACAATGTGATTCATCTGGATATTTCATCGTTTTGGGATAATTATAAAGATAATCTCCTGGAAAAAATAACCGAATATATATATAAAGATTTTAAACATGATTTTGGAAATGAATTAGATTATGATGACAGCCTGAATTACAATTTAATACGAATCTATAAGAAAACGAATATTCAGTTTGTGATCATTATTGATGAGTGGGACTGTGTGATCAGAAATAGTAATGATTCAAAATTAGTACACAGTTATTTGCAGTTTCTTCATTCTTTGTTCAAATCAGAAGAATCAAAAGCTTATTTGGCCTTGGCATATATAACGGGAATTTTGCCAATCAAGAAAATAAAGGATGAATCTGCTCTGAATAATTTCAGTGAATATACAATGGTGAAGTCTAAGCCAATTACACAGTATTATGGATTTACAGAGGATGAAGTCAAAGTATTATGTAAGAAGTTTGACATGGATTTTGAAAGTACAAAGGCATGGTATAATGGATATCTGATTGATGGGATTCATATGTATAATCCAAATTCAGTATCTATGGCAATGCTCAGAAATGATTTTGATTCGTATTGGAAAAATACATCATCCTTTGCATCAATTAATACATTTATTACAATGAATTATGCAGGGCTTAAAGATGATGTGCTGACAATGCTCGCAGGTGGTAAGGTAAAAGTAAATACAAACACATTTCAAAACGATCTGTCTATTATAACATCCAGAGATGATGCTCTGACAGCTTTGATTCATTTGGGTTATTTAGGATATGATGCAGAAAGAAAAGAAAGCTATGTGCCAAATTATGAGGTGGCAACTACGTTTGAGTCCGCATTGCAGACTGGAGAATGGAAGGAGATTGCAAAAACAATCTCCTGTTGTGATGAATTATTGTATGAAACAATAGATGGAAATGCTGAGAGAGTGGCAGAACTAATCGAGCTTGCTCATGATGCATATACATCGGTTTTGAAATACAATGATGAAAATTCCTTAAGCTGTGTTCTTACGATGGCATATTTTACTGCACCTGGGTATTATAATATTATTCGTGAAATGCCAGCTGGAAAAGGTTTTGCAGATTTTGCATTTATTCCGAGAGCTAATGCTGGATTCAGACCAGCTATGGTAATTGAACTAAAATATAATAAATCAGCAGATACAGCAATAAAACAGATAAAGGAAAAAAGATATCATGGAGCATTATCGGGATATAGTGAAAAAATACTTCTGGTTGGAATAAGCTATGATGCAAATGGAGCAGGGGATAAGCATCATAGCTGTGTGATAGAAGAGGTGAAGGTTTAAAACGTGTTTGGAAAAACATTTCTGCGTTGTGAATGTTTTGCTATGGGGAGTGTATGAGGTTATTAGAGTTAGGAAAAGCTGGTCTTGAAAAAAGACTGGCTTTTTTGAATATTTTACAAACTCTTTTTGAACATACTCAGTAGATATAGAATTCATCCCCCCTGGGGGCTTGTGAAAACAGAGTGATTTTGATAAAATTTTGACATTATGAGAATTCTATAGTTATTTTGCGCGGAGGAAATATAGTTGGATAAATTACTGGATGAAATCGAAAGCTATTGGAGCACCCGGACGGAGGGGTACTCAGAGGTGAATGAAAAAGAGCTGAAGGGGACTCAGAAGAAGGCATGGCTGGAAACGCTGGAGGCAGGTTTTGAAGTAAGTGAAGCAGGAAAGGCAGAAGCTTTAGAAGTGATAATGACTGGTAAGTCTGTGGAGAAAAATGGAATTACTAACAAAGTAAAAGAGCAGCTTCGCATTCTGGATATCGGCACAGGCCCTGGCTTCTTCCCAATGATTCTGGCAGAGGCGGGCTATCATGTAACAGCGGTAGATTATACGCCTGGAATGTTGGAAAAAGCTGCCCAGAATGCTTCAAAATTTATTGGAGAGAAGAGTAAAAATATTGAATTTAAGAGGATGGATGCCCAGGCGCTTGAGTTTGCAGATGAGAGCTTTGATGTGATCATTTCCAGGAATCTGACCTGGAATCTGCCACAGCCGGAAGCTGCCTACAAGGAATGGCTCAGGGTACTGAAAAAGGGTGGAAAGCTGCTTAATTTTGACGCAAACTGGTACGGTTATCTTTATGATGAGGAGAAGCGTGAGGCTTACGAAAATGATCGCAAAAATGTGGAAAAAGTAAGTCTGGATGACCATTATCTGTGCACGGATATTGACCGTATGGAGAAGATCGCCTTGCAGGTTCCCCTTTCTGAGATAAAACGTCCAGAGTGGGACAGAAAGATTCTGGAAGGCCTGGGAGCAGGGAAAATTGAGATTAATGAGAATATCTGGCAGCAGGTGTGGAGTGAGGAAGAGAAGCTGAATTATGGGTCTACACCGATGTTTATGGTGGAGGTTACGAAGTAAACTGTATGAAATAGTACAACTGTATATAGACTTGAAAAAATAGAAAAGGTACGAATAATAATGAACGATATTATAAATATAGGTGGTTTAAGTGCCGCCCCGGGACAGCGTGTTCACGGTTATATCACTATAGGAAATGGTGAATTTTCCCTTCCGGCAACGATTATCAGAGGCGAAAAAGAGGGCAAAACAGTGCTGGTCACAGCTGGTATCCATGCAGGTGAATATGTGGGAATCCAGAGTGCGGTAGAGCTGGGAAGAGACTTGAAAATTGAGAAGCTGGCAGGCACAGTGATTATCGTTAAGGTGGTGGCAAAAGAGGAATTTGAGCAGCGTCACGGTTCTCTTTGCAGGGAAACAGAAGAGAACCTGAACCGTGTTTTTCCTGGAAAAAAAGAGGGTACAAAGTACGAAAAACTGGCTTATGCAGTAGTGGAAGAGCTGCAGAAAAAAGTGGATTATTACATAGATCTGCATAGTGGAGATGACTATGAAAAGCTGACTCCTTATGTGTATTATGCAGGAAAAGCAGAACCGGAGGTTACAAAAATTTCCCGTCAGATGGCGGAGCAGGTGGATGTACCATATATGGTGAAATCAGAGGTGGCATCTGGAGGAAGTTATAATTATGCGTCATCCATTGGGATTCCGTCTGTACTTCTGGAGAGAGGTCAGATGGGTGGTTGGGATACAGAAGAAGTGCGCTCCATGAAAAGGGATGTGCGTAGCATTCTCCGGTTCCTGGGAATCTATGATGGACATAGAAGTATAAGAAAATACTATCCGTTAAATGTGACAGACGTACAGTATCAGTCCGCTTCCTATACAGGTTTATGGTATCCTCAGAAAAAAGCAGGAGACCTGTTTACAGAAGGGGAAATTCTTGGTTATGTAAAGGACTACGAGGGTCGTATTCTGGAAACCTGTACCTCTTATGGGGATGGTGTAATCCTTTATCAGACAGGATCCCTGCAGGTATTAAAGGACGGGCCGATGGTGGCTTACGGCCGGATCAGTTACGAGGAAGATGACCGGAAAGAGAAAATTGCAGCATACTGGACAAAGAGAAGTGACAGCTTCCTGGAGCAAAGAAGGGCGGAACTTCATAGTCCGCTGGCAGAGCGGTGGCTTGCGGAAATATGGAAATATCTTCCTGAAAAAGAGGCGAAGGATAAGCTTAAAATCCTGGATGTAGGGTGTGGAACCGGCTTTTTTACCATTCTTCTTGCAAAACAGGGACATGAAGTGATCGGTACAGATCTTACTCCGGATATGATCACAAATTCCCGGATTCTTGCAAAAGAAGAAGGGGTAAAATGCGATTTCCAGGTTATGGATGCAGAGTATTTAAGTTTTCCAGATGGAAGTTTTGATGTGGTAATTTCCCGGAATCTGACCTGGACATTGCCAGAGGCTGCGCAGGCTTATAAGGAGTGGTCAAGAGTGTTGAAACCAGGTGGACTTCTGCTGAATTTTGATGCCAATTATGGTGCTGTCAATTTCGCAGAAACCTCTGATCTGCCGGAAAATCATGCCCATAATCAGCTTGGAAATGCACTTATGCAGGAGTGCGAAGACATTAAGCGTCAGCTGCCAATCAGCTCTTATATCCGTCCTGCATGGGATGTGGAAGAGCTTGGAAAGGTGGGAATGGAACGGTTTTCACTTGATCTGGGGGTAAGCCAGAGAGTATATAAAGAGAAGGATGAATTTTATAATCCAACACCGCTGTTTACTATTGCGGCGTATAAAGCGGATTAAAGAAATATGATACCATTGAACCAGATTCTGATGAGGTAGTCAGTGTTTTACATATATACAAAAAGAAGCAGAGGACAAGGCTGTTTTTGCATGTCTTCTGCTTCTTTTCTGGAAAATATTTTCTTTTAGATTACAAAATCCGAATTGGTCATATGTAAAAATGCCATTGTTTTCTCGCTTTTGGGATGGGAGAAGAACTCTTTGGATGGGCCTTCTTCTACGATAACGCCGTCCTCCATGTATACCACCCAGTTGGCTACCTTCCGGGCGAAGTCCATTTCGTGGGTAACTACAACCATGGTAGTTCCTTCATCTGCAAGCTTGCGCATAACGTCCAGAACTTCACCGGTAAGTCTTGGGTCAAGAGCTGAAGTTGGCTCATCGAACAGGACAACTTCAGGGTTGTAAGCAATGGCTCTGGCAATGGCTACACGCTGCTGCTGGCCGCCGGAAAGCTGATCCGGATAGAAGCCTGCCCGGTCTGCCATGCCTACCTTTTCCAGCATGGACATTGCTTTTTTCTTTGCCTCTTCTGGGGAAATCTTGCGGGCAACGGTAAGTCCTTCCAGAACATTATCGAGAGCCGTTTTGTTGCGGAAAAGGTTGTATCCCTGGAAAACAAAACCCATTTTCATTCGCAGCTGACGGATTTCTTTCTTGGTGACAGCTGTGATATCCTTATGGAAATCATCAAAGGTAATTTCTCCTTTATCTGCCTGTTCCAGAAAGCTGATACAGCGCAGAAGAGTGGTTTTTCCGGAACCGCTGTTTCCAAGAACAGCGATAACAGAACCTTTTTCCACTTTGAAATCAACGCCCTTTAACACTTCGTTTGGTCCGAATTTTTTATGGATATTTTTAACTTCCAGCATACTTTTTTCTCACATTCTATTTAATAAAATTTAAAATAATAGTAACTGTTCAGAGCCAACCTTCAAAATGCTTCGCATTTTGAAGGTGTGGCGTATCCGCCAAATGGAATTTTGTACAAAAGTGTTCGTTCATGCAAGCATGACTCACACTTTTGTACGAAATTCCGCTTGGCTCTGAACTGTTACAAATAATGATTTCAGATATCTGAAAATGTTAATCCTGTTATAGAAAGAACAATATTACGGCTCGACTTTCAAAATATCGTTGAAATAGTTATTAGCAACCATCAACACACCCATAGCTGTGATAACGACAATCTGCTCTTCTGTAAATTCCTCTTTCAGCTTTGTATAAATCTCATCCGGAATATTTTTAGGATCTTTTGCAAGAGCACGGCCAAAGGCAATCAGAAGTTCTTCTTTCTCTGTAAACTCAAAAGTATCAAAGTCGATTCCGTTCTCTTTCAGAAGCTTATGGAAATAGGTGCTGCACACCAGGCACTCATTTTCTTCGGAAATGGCGTATTCGAAGAAGTCACCGGCTCTTTTCCCGATCAGTCTCTGGAGCTCGCGGTCAAGGGTGTAAGAGCTGTCCTCGATTGCTTTGAATGCTTCGATATTGTGAAGAAGGGTAAGCTTCTCGTTGGAGAGCTTGTATCCCTGTGCAAGATGATCCTCGATTACTTTTTTCTCTTTTTCTCCGGCTGTTTCCAGATTGATTTTTGAAATATAAGACATGATTATTCTCCTTTCACTGATACCGGTGTATTCCATATCAGCTTTTTCTCAAAGTAGTTTTGTATCCATGTTAAAACGGTACAAATCATCAGATAGATGACAGCTGCTTCGCAGTACAGTGCAAATGGTTCATAGGTTCTTGCTGCAATCTGCTGGGCAGTGGTGAACAGTTCCACAACTGTGATGCTGGATGCCAGGGAAGTGTCCTTGGTCAGTCCGATCAGGGAATTGAACAGTGGTGGAAAAGCAATGCGGAATGCCTGTGGCATTACAATCCGGGTCATAGTCTGACGGTAGTTCAGTCCAATCATGTAAGCGGCTTCTGTCTGGCCTTCTGGTACGGCCTGTATTGCAGAACGGAAAATCTCAGCATTGTAAGCACCAAGGTTTAACGCGAATGCAATGACTGCTGAAGGAAAGGCATCCAGGATGATGCCTACAGACGGCAGACCGAAGAAAATGATAAACAGCTGAACAATCAAAGGGGTTCCTCTGAATACCCATATGTAAAAACGTGCAAACTGTTTCAGTCCCTTTACATTAGCAATTTGTACCAAGGCAAGAAATAGAGCTATGATACAGCCAAATACAAAGGATAATAAGGTAAGCGGGATTGTAACTTTAATTCCGGGAATGAGAATTCTGGTGAAAGAAGATACCAGGATTCCTGCTAAACGTTCACTCATAATTGTTTCCTTTTACTTTCGGTTATTTGTAACTATTTTGCATCAGATGTTTTGCAAATTGGTTTTGAATGGTTACGGTTATTTAAGTTATTTCAGATCAAAGATCCTCTCATAGAGGATGTCCCCTGAACAGGCAACTGCCATTCCGGCGAGAACAGCAATCTGCTCATCGTTGAAATTTTTATGAAGAGCAACTCGCACTGTTTCCGGGATCTGTCCGTTATTTTGGACAACGGCTGTGGCAAAGTCGATCACGGCCTGATCTTTTTCATCGTAATCTGGTTTGTCCGGGTTAATGCCCTGGTCGGTCAGACATTTGGTATAGTATTCGGTACAAATGGAGGAGTGGCTTAAGGCTGCAATGGTATATTCCAAAAGGTCACCGTAGCGCTTGCCAACCAGCTTTTGAACTTCGGCATCCATTCGCCAGGCACTTTCCTCTACTGTGTCATAGACAATATAATTCTTCAGCTGCCAGGCAATTTTACGGGAACGAGTCAGATTCTCACGACCGTTTTTATCCAGATATTCTTTGACTGCACTGGGGGCTGTTTCATAAGTAACTGGTTCAATCCAGGACATTTTATTTCCTCCTGAGTTTGATTGGGGATATATTAGATTAAATTGGAGAGGTGTTACGGGCATGTAACTTCTCCTTGTAGTAACTGTGGATATGCTACGAAATGGTAACATATCCACACTGTAAATTTTGTGAGGGTTTTGGGTAAATTAAGTAATGCTAACGATTGGCATTGGTTTTGCCAGTATTTTAGTTCGCGTCTGCATTTTCTTCTGTAGTATCTGCCGCTGAATCCTCTGCGCTGTCTGCAGAAGCGGCATCAGTGGAGTCTGCATCAGCTGTTTCATCCTGTGGCTGAGTAAAGTCTGTACCGAAATAATCCTCAGAGAGCTTGCTTAAGGTGCCGTCTTCTTTCAGCTCGTCGATTGCCTTCTGAACTGCGTCATATAAAGCGGTTTCACCTTTCTTGATCGGTACTGCATAGGTATCTACTACATCTGGAATCACAAATGCGACTTTCAGATTTGCATCCGGGTGCTGCTGAAGATACTCGTTAAATACAACTGAGTTAAAGGTTGTAAAATCTGCACGGCCAGATTCAATCAGGGATACTGCCTCGTCTGCTGTGCTGATCTGTACCAGGGAAGCACCTGCGTCTTCCAGGATGTCAAGGTAAGCGGTTGTTGCTGTGTTTGCAACTTTTTTGCCATCAAGGGAAGCCATATCTACGATATCGTCGTTATCTTTGGCAACAACGATCTGCTGTGTAATGTAGAAGTATGGTCCTGCGAAATCGTATTTCTCTTTACGCTCATCGGTGATACTTACTGCATTGATAACTGTGTCGAGACGTCCGCTGTCGATTCCGGCAAGAAGGGAATCCCAGTCAGATTCTGTGAAATCTGCTTCTACGCCAAGTTTGTCTGCGATTGCCTTTGCAACTTCTACATCAAATCCGGTAAGATCGCCGTTATCATCATGATAGGTATATGGAGGATAGGTTCCTTCCACACCGACTTTCAGCTTTCCGGATTCCTGAATCTGGGAAAGTTCATCATCAGCTGCGTAAGCCATACTGCATGTTGCCAGAACTCCTGTTAATACTGCTGCAATTCCTAAGGTTAAGATGCTCTTTCTCATAATTGTTTCCTCCTCGTATTTGTTCTCTAGTTATGCACTAGGTTTAATATGTTTAGAATGGTAACATAGAAAAGTGTGGTTGTCAATTACAGAATGGGAATAACAGGCTATAGGGAATGCCTATAACGCACTGTGACTGCTTGTGTTTTATATATTACAAAAATCCATAGCTTGACTAAATAGGAAGATATGGTAAAGTGGAAGAAAGATGATGTGAGAAAGGGAAGGATATGCTGGATTTAAAACAATTAAACTACTTTATTACATGTGCAGAAACTGGTTCTATCAGCGAAGCTGCGAAGCTTCTCTATACGACACAGCCCAGTGTGAGTAAGGCAATCAAAGCGCTGGAAAACGATATGGGGACGGTGCTGTTCGACCGGATGCCCCGGGGAATCACGCTTACGGCAAAGGGCCGTGAGGCATACCGTTATGCGTGCAGAATTGTGAATGATTCCAGAATGCTGGAGGAAATGAGCAGGAAAAATATGGCAAGATATCTGCGTATCTCATTGAATCCAAGTTCCTGGTTTACCAATCAGTTTGTGGAATTTTATAAGGATAATTATGAAAAAGACTATCATTTTGAGATTTACACCGCAGGTGTGCGCACAGTGATGGAACGAGTCCGGGATTATCTGTCTGATATTGGCTTTGTGTATGTGATGGAGCAGCAGATTAAGGAATTTCAGTATGAATTATCGAAGAACCGTCTGTCTTTTTATACGATGCAGGAAAGTACGGCGACTTTTTATCCGGGAAGACGAAACAAGCTGTACCAGACGGGACAAGTTAACCAGCAAGGACAAGCAGAGCAGCAAGGACAGGCAGATCAGCCAGGCCAGGAGATACCCATGGAGAAAAAGACAGATCTGCAAAAGCCTGACCAGAAATGGAAAGTTAGTATGGACGAGATGAAGCAGCTGCGTTTTATTCAGAACTACAGGGATGAATTCCTGGAATTAGGTGACAGGGAGAAGCGTGGTGTGTTCAGCTGGGAGGAGCTGGATGTTGCGGTCATTACAAACAGCGACTATATTATGGAAAAAATGCTTCGGGAAACGGATCTTTCCAATATAAGTGGAAGCTATCTTTCTGATGATAAGAAAGCTGCAAACAAAGGAATCCCGCTGGAATTTAAGAAAAACAAGATTTATTTCGGATATATCAGAAGAAAAAACGATGAGCAAAATGAGATGATAGATGAGCTTCTGGAATTTTTGGATGAGAAGCTGAAGCAGGATAAATTAAAGGATACGGAAGATAAGTGATATTCCCAAAATAGAAAAAAACATGCGAAATAGGAATGGCTTATAACCCCCTGGGTGGGTTGTAGGCTTTTTTTATTTCTGTTAAACTGATAAAAGCTTACAGGTAAGCCAGATGCCACGGAGTACATTATTGCTATTGGCATTGGTATCATATGATTTTTTTGTTTATGACACCTGCGCAGGCAGGTGATTTTTTTGGAGAATATATGAAAAAATACGTAATCAAACGTCTGCTTCAGTTGATTCCCATTTTGTTTGCCATTACATTTTTGTCCTATGGCATGATGAGAATTGCCGGAAGCGATGTTGTCACACAAAAGATGGAAAACACAGGAGGAGTGGTTTCAGAAGCCACACTGGATGCGGCAAGGGAGCAGCTGGGGCTTGATAAACCTTTTTTAACCCAGTATTTTGTATGGCTTGGAAAGCTGCTTCATGGAGACATGGGAAACAGCTATGTATCCGGTTTTTCAGTTTTTGATACATTCTTGTCAAAACTTCCGGCTACATTGCTTCTGACTGTGACGTCCATACTGCTTACGATCCTGATATCCATACCTTTGGGGATTTTGTCAGCAGTGAAGCAGAATTCGGTGATCGATTATGTGATCCGTTTTTGCAGCTTTATTGGAAACAGTCTGCCGAATTTCTTTGTTTCTCTTTTATTAATGTATTTTCTGGCTATCCGCCTGAGAATCTATCCTGTCATAGCCAAGGATGTAAGCCTGAAAAGCGTGGCTATGCCAGCCATTACCCTGGCAATCGCCATGTCAGCGAAATATCTGCGGCAGGTCCGGGCAACTGTGCTGGATGAACTTGGCAAGGATTATGTTGCTGGTGCAAAAGCGCGGGGAATCCGGTTTTCCGTTACCTTATGGAAAAGCATCATGAAGGCTTCCATGGTTACGATCATTACCCTGCTGATGTTGTCTGTAGGAAATCTTCTTGGTGGAACGGCTATTGTGGAGTCCATATTTATGTGGGACGGAGTTGGAAAAATGGCAGTAGATGCTATTTCCATGCGTGATTATCCGATCATCCAGGCATATGTGATGTGGATGGCAATCATCTATGTAGTCGTGAATCTGCTCACGGATCTGTCCTACCGGTTCCTGGATCCGAGAATCCGTCTGGGAGGTGTGAAACAGTGAGTGAGGAAAAAAATAAAAAAGTAACCGTGCGTGTCCAGAAGCTAAAAAAAAGTCATATGAAACAAAAACTGATCTTCTTTCTGATACTGGCGACCGGGCTGGTAGTGCTTGCTGTTTTTTCAGACCGTCTGTGTCCCTATGATCCCTACGAACAGGATCTTTCCAGTGCGCTGCAGGCACCAAGCCTTGCGCACCCTATGGGAACGGATACATATGGAAGGGATATGCTGTCCAGAGTGATCAGTGGAGCGCGAGCCAGTATTTTTTCCACATTTATTCTGGTTGCAGTGATCTCTGTTTTCGGAACGTTGGTAGGCGTATGCTGTGGCTATTATGGTGGATTCCTGGATGGAATCATGATGAGAATTTCGGATATCTGCCTTGCATTTCCAGGGCTGGTGTTTGCTATGGCAATTGCTGCCATTCTTGGAGGTGGTATTCAGAATGCGATCATTGCACTGGCAGTGATCAGCTGGCCGAAATATTCTCGGATTGCCAGAAGCCAGACACTGGCTTTGAAAAATGAGCCCTATATCCATGCTGCTATACTTTCCGGTGACAGTTCAGTCCAGATCATGTGTCGGCATGTATTTCCAAATATGCTAGGGCCTGTTCTTGTAACGGCAATGCTGGATATTGGAACGATGATGATGGAACTGGCCGGGCTTTCCTTTCTGGGGCTTGGGGCACAGATTCCAATGGCAGAATGGGGCAGCATGATGAGCAGTGGCAGAAGTATGATCCAGACTTATCCATGGGTGGTTTTATCACCAGGAATCGCAATTTTTATCTCTGTGGCTATTTTTAATCTGCTTGGTGATACAGTCCGGGATTACCTGGATCCGAAGAATAAATGTGTCAGGTAACCGAAGAAACGAAAAACCATTTTGCGGATACGTTACACCGACGAAATGCGAAGCGTTTTGGAGGTTGGCTTTGAAAGTTACAAAAAAATAATAAAGAGGAAAAAGGAGAAGGTAAGTGAAAACACGGAAAATTCTGACTGCCTTATTAACGCTGGGAGTAAGTGTCAGTTTAACGGCAATGCCTGCACTGGCAGAGGAAAAGAAAACATTTGTATTTGGAGATACTACCTTTAATGCCGAGAATGAGGAGGCTGATATCAATCCACAGAATACCTATGCCGGATGGGCGTGCATCCGCTATGGAGTAGGGGAGACACTGTTCCGCTATTCCGATACTATGGAGATTGAGCCATGGATCGCAAAGGAATACGAAAATGTGGATGAGCTGACCTGGAAGATCACACTGAATGATAATGTGGTATTTTCCAATGGACGTGCCTGTGATGGAGAGGCTGTAAAAGAGTGCCTGGAGTCTTTGGTTGCAAATCATGAGCGTGCAGCAGGAGATCTTTGTATTGACACTATTGAAACGGATGGGAATACAGTTACGATCAAGACCACAGAGCCGAAGCCTGCTCTGATCAATTATTTAAGTGATCCATATGGCTGCATCATTGATGTACAGGCTGGAATTACAGATAATGGAATTGTGATCGGCACAGGCCCATATGTGGCAACTGATCTGGTGACAGATGACCATCTTAACCTTGTGAAAAATGAAAATTACTGGAATGGGGATGTAAATGTGGATGAGATCACCGTACGGACTATTTCTGATGGGGACACACTGGCGTTTGCACTTCAGGCTGGTGAGATCAATGCTGCTTATGGAATGGCGTATGCAAGCTATCCTTTATTTGAAAATGATGATTATACATTTTCCAGTACAGCAACAAGCCGTGCTTTCTACGCGTGGATGAACTTTGAAAGCCCGGTAACCTCTGATCCGGCAGTACGTAAGGCAATTGCCATGGGAATCGATAAAGAAAGTTTCGTATCGGTACTGCTGAACGGATATGGGTATCCGGCAGTCGGTGCATTCCCGGATACTTTTTCCTTTGGCGGACAGAATGTGGATACCCAGAGCTATGATCCAGATGGCGCCAAGGCAGTTCTGGAGGAAGCGGGATGGGTTGATTCCGATGGTGACGGAATCCGGGAGAAAGACGGTCAGAAGCTTGTGATTCGCTGGCTTACCTATCCAAGCCGTCAGGAACTTCCCCTTCTTGCAGAATCTGCACAGGCAACCTTAAAGGATATCGGTATGGATGTTCAGGTAAATTGTACATCCGATAACAATACGATCCGTAAAGATCCTACTTTATGGGATGTATATGCAAGTGCGATGGTAACAGCGCCTACAGGGGATCCACAGTATTTCTTCACCTCCTGTGCATTAGATGCATCTGTTTCCAATAATGGTCATTATCACAGCGATAAGCTGGAGGAACTGGCAAAAGAGATGGAAAATGAATTTGATACAGAGAAGCGTGCAGAACTGGGAATTCAGATGCAGCAGACTATTTTGGATGACAATGCGTATGTATTTTGTTCCCATCTGAGAATGAGTATGATCATGCAGTCAAATGTAACCGGACTGGTGGCTCATCCATGTGATTACTATGAATTGACTGCCGATCTGGATATAAATTAAACAGAAGGAGAAGCTGTATGCCTGAAGATAAAAATTACAAAATGGATGAAAACAAAATACTGACCTATGAATCTGTGGAAATATCATTTTCGGGGAAAGCAGTGGTCCATGATGTGAATTTCTCTTTACAGCCAGGCGAGATCCTGGGTCTTGTGGGAGAGTCAGGCAGTGGAAAAAGTACTCTGATCAAAGCCGCAATGGGATTACTTGGTGCAGATGGACTTGTGACAAGAGGTGATATCTGTTATAAAGGGCAGAATATTCTGGACATTCCGGAAAAGGAAAAAAGAAAGCTTAGGGGGGCGCAGCTTGGAATGATCTTCCAGGATGCCGGAGCTTCTCTTTGTCCGATACGTACCATTGGGGAACAGATTTATGAGAGCATGCGGGCACATGAAAAAGTAACACGGAGCCAGGCAAAAGGCCGGGCAATGGAATTGTTTGAAAAGCTGGATTTTAAGGATTGCCAGAGGGTGTGGGAAAGTTATCCCTTTGAATTATCCGGAGGAATGAATCAGAGAGCCGGAATAGCCATTGCCATGCTGATGAATCCCCCTGTATTGTTTGCGGATGAGCCTACCAGTGCCCTGGATGTATCAGTTCAGAGACAGGTAGTTGCACAGATGCTTCATTTAAGAGAATTGTTCGGAACTGCGATTGTGATCGTAACCCATGATATTGGTGTGGTCAGTGCCATGGCGGACACGGTGTTGGTTCTAAAGGATGGGAAAGAGATGGAATACGGCCCGGCAAAAGAGGTGCTTGAAAATCCACAGAATCCTTACACAAAGAAATTATTATCAGCAGTACCAAAGTTACGGAGGCAGGCGAAAGAATGAGTGTACTTTTGGAAGCAGAGCATTTGACAAAAGTTTTTCATGTAGGAAAAACTTCCTTAACTGCAGTGAACGATGTAAGTTTTTCCCTGCAGTCGGGGGAGGCTCTTGGAATTGTAGGGGAATCCGGTTCCGGAAAAAGTACGCTTGCCAAAATGCTTACCCGTCTGACTGATATAACTGCTGGTACCCTGAGATTTGAAGGAAAGGATATTACAAAGCTGAAAGGGCGGAAACTCCGGGAGATATATGGAAATATCCAGATGGTTTTCCAGAATCCTGTCGGTTCCTTTGATCCAAGAAGAACATTAGGGGACGGAATTGGAGAGAGTCTTCGCAATCAGGGGTTGAAAAAAGCAGATGTGGAGAAAAAAGTTACGGAGCTGTTGGAGCAATGCGGGCTGGATGCAGGATTTGCAAAGCGCTATCCTCATGAGGTAAGTGGGGGACAGTGTCAGAGAGCGGCAATCGCCAGGGCACTGGCGGTACAGCCAAAGCTGCTGATCTGTGATGAAGCCACCAGTGCTCTGGATGTGACGATTCAGAAGCAGATCATGGAACTTCTGGAAGAATTAAAAGAAAAGCATGGCTTCTCTTTCATTTTTATCTGTCATAATCTGGCACTGGTGCAGATGTTCTGTGACAAAGTGCTGGTTCTTTATGAAGGTCAGGTAGTGGAACACGGAATACCGGATGACATTATCAATGAGCCCAAAGAGGCGTACACCAGGAAGCTGGTGGATGCAGTTTTTTAACTGTGTCCACTGGCTTTTTTGTATACAAACACGTTCTGGGAAAGCATTAAATGAGGTATTCCATAAAATGAAAGTTTTATGCAAAATAGGAATGGCAGCACATCCCCTGTGGGGGCTTGTGACAGCTTGTATATCTGTTAAAATAGTCTTGTAGCAAGGCAGAGAAAATGCCACAATGCCAACTCTTATACATAGTTGCATGTAAGACCTCCACTGGAGCCTTTTTCAAACACGCTCTAAAATTACATGTAAGATTTTCCCTGAAAAACAGTTGTAAGCCTGTAACTTATAACTGCTTTTCTTTTGTAGAAAAGTTATGGAGCGTATAAGGTGTTTGCTGCCTGCCCGGGTATGGGTGAAAATAAAAGGAGAAGGAGAAAAGGATGAAAAACAGGAGATTAATGGGTGTGTTACTGGCAGGAGTAATGGCTGCAACTTTGCCAACAGCAGTATTTGCAGAAGAAAGTAATGAAACACTGGTGTATGGAAGCGGAGATTATACCAGAATCAATCCGGCAATGGATGAGCATGGGGAAATCAATATACTGATTTTTAACGGACTGACTGCCCACGACGGGGAGAACCAGGTGGTTCCTGGACTGGCCAAGAGCTGGGATTATGATGAAGAGACCTATACATATACGTTCCATCTTGCAGAGGATGTGAAATGGCATGATGGAGAACCATTTACAGCAGAGGATGTGAAGTTTACCATTGAGGCGATCATGAATCCGGAAAACGGTTCTGAAAATGCGCCAAATTATGAGGAGGTAGAGGAAATTACAGTTGTGGATGAACATACGGTT
Source organism: Clostridia bacterium (assembly GCA_029101305.1). Lineage (GTDB taxonomy): Bacteria > Bacillota > Clostridia > Lachnospirales > Lachnospiraceae > Blautia_A. The sequence goes on from JAQXQS010000002.1 coordinate 46,511, forward strand.
TCTTTTAAGCTGGATGCGCCCAATGTAGCATTTCTTGACTATATGACGATGGCTGTTCTTCCGAAGCACCTTCTGGAGGGCGAAGATATGCAGACTTCTGATTTCTTCTGTAATCCTGTAGGTACAGGTCCTTATAAGCTGGAGAGCTGGGATGAAGGACAGGCAATCACGCTGGTAAAGAATGAAGATTATTTTAAAGGTGCGCCGAATATTGATACGGTTGTATTTAAGATCGTACCGGATGATAATGCAAAAGCATTGCAGCTGAAATCCGGTGAGCTGGATCTGGCGCTTCTGACACCTAAGGATGCAGCTTCATTTGCAGGTGAGGAAGCATATACCTGTTATGATATGAAAACCTCAGATTACCGTGGAATCCTGTTCAATTTCTGGAATGAATACTGGCAGAAAAACAGAGATCTTATTCCGGCAGTCTGCTACGGAATCGACAGACAGGCAATCATTGATGCGGTGCTTCTGGGACAGGGGATGACTGCATATGGTCCTCTTCAGAGAAATATTTATAACAATGAGGAGGTGGAGCATTACGATTATGATCCTCAAAAGGCAAAGGCAGTCCTGGAAGAAGCTGGATGTGAAATGGGGGACGACGGCTTCTATTACCGTGATGGAGAAAAGGTAGGCTTTGTTATCAGTGTGGGAGCCGGAGATCAGGTGCGTGTGGATATTGCCCAGATTGCAGCACAGCAGCTGCAGCAGATCGGCATGGACGTTACTGTTGAAATTCCCGCACAGGTTGACTGGGGCGGACAGATGGCATATCTGATCGGATGGGGAAGCCCATTTGATGCAGATGACCACACCTACAAAGTATTTGGCACAGATAAAGGTGCAAATTATTCCGGATATTCCAATGAACTGGTGGATAAATATCTGACAGAAGCGCGTCAGTCTGATGATCCGGAAGTCCGTGCAGAGGCATACGATAAATTCCAGGAAGAACTGGCAAAGGATCCGGCATATGCATTTATCTGCTATATTGATGCCAATTACGTGGCAGATGCAGATATTCAGGGAATCGATCCGGATACTGTTATGGGACACCATGGTGTGGGTATTTTCTGGAATGTGGCAGATTGGACGATTACAGAACAGGCTGATCAGTGAAATGGAGAAATTACTGGAAGTCAGAAACCTGTCTGTATCCTTTGAAAGCACCAAAGGAGAGGTACAGGCAGTCAGAAATGTGTCTTTTTCCCTGGACAAAGGAGAAGTGCTGGCAATCGTGGGAGAATCCGGATGCGGAAAAAGTGTTTTATGCAAAAGCATTATGAAGCTGCTTCCCAAAAGCGCAAGGATAAAAGCGGGAACGATTCTGGTCAACGGAATGGACATTACAGACTACAGGGAACGGGACATGCAGAGAATCAGAGGCAAGGTCTTTTCCATGATCTTTCAGGATCCAATGACATCTTTGAATCCAACTATAAAAATTGGTGAGCAGATCGCTGAGGCGATTCTGCTCCATGACAAAAGAAAAACAAAAGAGCAGGTTTATAAAAAGGTAATAGAACTGATGGAACTGGTTGGAATCCAGCAGGCAAAGGAAAGGTATCATTCGTATCCTTATAATTTCTCAGGTGGAATGAGACAGAGAAGTGTGATGGCAATCGCACTGGCAGCAGATCCCAAAATCCTTCTGGCAGATGAGCCGACTACGGCTCTGGATGTGACGATTCAGGCCCAGATATTGGATCTCCTCAGGGAAATACAGGAAAAAATGGGAACAGCCACGATTCTGGTGTCCCATGATCTGGGGGTGGTAGCCAGGGCTGCAGACCGGGTGGCGGTCATGTATGCCGGGAAAATCGTAGAAATCGGAACAGCAGAAGAAATCTATTATGATCCCAGACATCCATATACCTGGGGGCTTATGAAGTCCTTGCCTTATTTTTCAAAAGGAAAAGAGACTCTTTATACAATTCCGGGAATGCCGCCGTCTCTGCTTGACCCGCCGAAAGGAGATGCCTATGCCTGCAGAAATGAATATGCACTTGGAATTGACTATGAAGAGATGCCACCAATGTTCCGGATTACAGATACCCACTATGCGGCTACCTGGCTTCTGGATGAACGGGCACCTGGGATCATTCCGCCTGTAGGAGGAAAAATGCATTGAACAGGGAAGTCTTAGTGGATGTGAAACATCTGACCCACCAGTTTCATCTGACCAAAAAGCTGGTGATCTCTGCACTGGATGATGTTTCCTTTCAGATTTATAAAGGTGAAGTTTTCGGACTGGTAGGAGAATCCGGTTCTGGGAAATCGACAGCTGCCAGATGTCTTATGAATATTTATCAGCCGTCTGCAGGGGAAATCTGTTATGACGGAATCAATATCTGCGACAAAAAACAATTCAGAAAAAACAAAAAAATACTTCAGGCGAAAAGGCAGATGGTATTTCAGGATTCAGCATCCAGCCTGAATCCCAGAATGAAGGTGGCAGATATTATTCAGGAGCCTATGAAAATCAATCATGTTGTTCCGCCAAGAGGCAGTATCAGTAAAGAGGCAGAGTTCCAGATGGAATATGTAGGTCTGGACAGAAGCTTTCTGGAGCGTTATCCTTCAGAGCTGTCAGGTGGACAGAGACAGAGAGTAGCAATCGCCAGGGCTCTTAGCATGGAACCGGAATTTCTGGTAGCAGATGAGCCGGTTGCATCCCTTGATGTATCAATTCAGGCCCAGGTGATCAATCTTTTCAGACATTTGCAGAAAGAGCATGGATTTACCTTTTTGTTTATTGCCCATGATCTTGCCATGGTAGAGTATCTATGTGACAGGGTCGGGGTGATGTATCACGGACAATTAGTGGAGATCGGTCCGGCAAAGGAGGTATTTTCTAATCCAGGACACGGATATACCAAAACACTTTTATCTGCAATTCCAATCCCGGATCCCATAAGGGAAAGAAAACGAAAGATACAGATATACGAAGAAAACGACTGGACAGCAGGAGAAATGCAGGAGATTTCTCCTGGACATTATGTTCTGGAAAAGAAAGGAGGAAACCAAAATGCCGAAGCGTAACCGTCTGTGGTATTACGGAAAGAAAATTCTTGCTTTTTTGTTCAGTGTTCTGGTTCTGGCAGTTGTGGTATTTTATGTGGCACGTCTTGCCCCGGGAGATCCATTGGTGTCCTATTACGGGGACCGGACGGAGAAAATGAGTCCTGCAGAGCGGGAATGGGCAATGGAAAAGCTGGGACTGAATGAGCCTATCTATGTACAATATATAAAATGGATCAAAAATGCAGTTCAGGGTGATTTTGGAATTTCGTTCAAGTACAAACAGGATGTTCTGGAGGTGATCCAGGGAAGAATCGTAAATACCCTGCTTCTTGGCGGAATTGGATTTCTGTTTATTTTCGCTGGCTCATTGTTGCTTGGTATATTTTGTGCATGGCAGGAAGAACGGTGGATAGACCGGATCCTGTGCAGGATCGGAACCATCTCAAGCTGCATTCCGGAATTCTGGCTGTCACTTGTACTGATCCTGATCTTTGCAGTGACTTTACGGGTTTTGCCAAGCAGTGGTGCTTATTCCACTGGAAAGGCGAAGGATATAGGGGACAGAACCATACATCTTATTTTACCTCTTACAGTTGTGATACTGGAACATCTCTGGTATTACGCTTATATGATACGCAACAAGCTTCTGGAAGAGGTGCGGGCAGAGTATGTGCTTCTGGCAAAGTCCAAGGGATTGGGGAAAAGGGATATTCTTTTGAAACACTGTCTGAGAAATGTGATGCCTGCATATCTTAGCATTATGGCGATTGCGGTTCCACATGTGCTTGGGGGTACCTTCGTAGTGGAAAGTGTATTTTCTTATCCGGGAATCGGGGCATTGTCTTATGAAAGTACCAGATATCACGATTACAATCTCCTCATGCTTTTATGTATAATATCTGGTATTTTTGTGATTTTCTGCAATATGCTGAGCCAGATTATCAATGAACATATTGATCCCAGGATAAAGGCAAATGAAGTGACGGAGATGTCGGAGGTAAAAAAGTATGACGGGGACATCTTTTGAAATTGTAGGTGCGCATGAAACAGATTGTGGAAAAGCTGCTGTAAAAAAGAAGTGGTGGCAGGGAAAACCACTTCTGTCAATGATTGTTCTTCTGGTGATCTTTTCCGGCTGCATATGTGCTGAAATTGTGATGACAAAAGACCCTGTTTATATGGATCTGCTCAATTATAATAAGGCACCTGGACGGGAGTTTTTGTTTGGAACAGACACGATGGGACGGGATATTTTTTCCATGATCTGGTATGGAGGAAGAATTTCTTTGCTGATCGGAATTTTATCTACGGTTATTTCTGTCTTTATTGCTGTCGTGATAGGTTCTTTCAGTGGAATATCCCCACAATGGCTGGATAATCTGATCATGCGTTTTACGGAGATTTTTCTAAGTATTCCCTCCCTGCTGCTGGTGGTTTTGCTGCAGGCGATTCTTGGAAAAGCGAATATACTGAGTCTGTCTGTTGTGATCGGACTGACCAGCTGGACAAGTATTGCCAAAGTAATCCGTACGGAAGTACGGCAGATCAAAAGCAGTGAGTATGTCCTCGCATCCAGATGTATGGGTGGGGGATTTTTCCATATACTCTGGCGCCATCTGGCACCGAATTTCGTTTCCTCGATCATGTTCATGGTGGTGATGAATGTAAGAAGTGCGATCATTTCAGAATCTACGCTCAGTTTTATGGGAATAGGTCTGCCAGTGGAGGTAATCTCCTGGGGAAGTATGCTGTCTCTGTCGGAAAAGGCTTTGATGACAAACTCCTGGTGGATTATTGTGATCCCAGGCGCGTTTCTGATCGTGACCTTATTGTGTCTGACTGAGATTGGAAATTATATGCGGAAAAATGTGAATCGGAAAGAAAGTAATCTATGATTCCGGGGAAATTAAAGAACAATAATTTCAGTGAAAATATCAGATATAAGTGGCGAACCCAATCTATTTATAAACCCGGGTGAACCAAAAATCAAGAAGTAAATTCCACAAAAAAACATCACGAAAAAAAATATGTTTGGTTAATCATAATTGAAACAGGTGGCTATAATAAGGGACGTAAAAAGAAAAAAGAAGTACTTAACAAAACCTCTTTGTTGAAGGCTGCTAAGCGTTTCAGAATTTTGGAGGAAAAGATAAATGAATACTTTAAAAGCTGAAAAAAGAAGCATGGACGTCAAAGCAAAGAAATTAAGAAGAGAAGGATTTGTAACAGGTAACCTGTTCGGCAGAGAAATCGAAGGTTCCATTCCCCTTAAGTTCACCAAAAAAGAGATTGAAGTTCTGTTAAAGAACAACAACAAAGGAAGCCAGGTAATGCTGGAGCTGGATGGTAAGACCTACGATGCGCTGATCAAGGAAGTTGATTATAATCCCCTTGCACATACAGTAGAAGAGGTAGATTTCCAGGCACTGGTAAGCAATGAGATGGTTCATTCCACTGCTGAGATCATTCTGGAAAATGAAGAGAAGGTTATGTCCGGTGTTCTGCAGGATGAGTTGAAAGAAGTTGCATACAAAGCACTTCCGGCTGATCTGGTTGACAAGATTAAAGTGGATGTTGCAGGTATGAAGATTGGTGATACTCTCCGTGTGAAAGACCTTGAGATCGCTAAGAATAAAAATATCCATATTACAACCGATCTGGAAGCTGTTATCGCAACCGTTACTCCGGTACACAATGTAGTTCCGGAGACCGAGACTGAGGATGCTGAGGCTGCTGAAGAGAAATAAGCAGGTTTAATGCATAGGTTTTATTTTGAACCAAGTGTGGTGCCTGATTGAATATGTAGTGATGTAAGAAGCTGTTTGCTAAGAAATTGGCAGGCAGCTTCTTTTTATACTGTGATAACTAGAGCCGGGCCTGTTTTAGTGATAAAAGGATTTCACAAATTTCAGAAACTGCTTAACATGTGGCTTCAATATCCGGTTCTTGCTGTAGACGATATAAAAGGTCCGGGTTGCTTCTTCGTGGTTTAATGGGAACATCAGAATCTGATGGGTATCGGCAAGGTCCTTTGCGGAGCAGGCAGAAAGGATGGAGATGCCAAGGCCTCCGGCTACAGACTTACGGATTGCTTCCAGGTCATTCATGCGGGCAACAATGTGAAGGGAGGAATCTGGGATATTGTGTGCTTCCAGGTAACGGTCGATTTCTTTTTTGGTTCCGGAACCGGTTTCGCGCATAATAAAAGGTTCTTTGAGAAAGTCAGAAATATCCAGATTTCCGGAATTAGATTTCTGTTCATATTGAAGATAATGTTCATTCACAGGGGTGGCAATCACCAGTTTGTCTTTACAAAAGGGGATAAAAAAGCAGTCTGGCTCGTCAAAGGTATTTCCCACAAGAGCCATATCCACACTGCCATCCAGAACCCTTGAGATGGCACCGAGGCTGTCAGATTGCCAGGAGTGGAAATATACGTCTGGTACCTGGCTGTTAAAGTCACTTAAGATTCCGGGCAGCAGATAGGAAGAAGGAATGGTGGAAACTGCAAGATCGATGATCTTTTTGTTCTCTCCGGTAAATTCTGCGATGATATTGCTGCGCATGTTCAGCATATTGGAGGCACAGTCGTAAAGCTGAAGTCCCCGCTGGGTGATGGTCAGCTTCTTAGTGGTGCGAATCAATAAACGGGAGTTCAATTCCTGTTCCAGGGAATTGATGTGGGCGCTGATGGTGGGCTGAGTCAGATTCAGCTGCCTGGCTGCTTCGGAGAAGCTTTTATTTTCTACAACAGCCACAAAGGCTTCTAATTGTTTAAATTCCATAGAGGTATATACGCAGTAAAAACACTGGTTCCTTTCTCAAAGACTAGCTAAGTGTTGCTAATTTATATCTGAGTTTATAAATCCAAAATCTTCCTTAATCCCTGGAGGGCAAAATCCAGCTCACTTTTTGTATTTTCCGGCCCGAAGGAGAAACGAATGGTTCCGGCCGGGTAAGTGCCAAGTGTCTTGTGGGCATTGGGAGCGCAGTGGAGTCCGACTCTGGTCATAACGTCATATGCACTGTCCAGCTGCCATGCTACCTGGGACATGTCGATTTCTGGTGTCTGAATCGAAACCACCGCACTTCGGTCAGAAAGGTCTTTTTTCCCAACAATGCGAATGTGTCTGCCAGTATCGTCCAGCGCCTGCAGCTGTTCCAGAAAATAACTGGTAAGTGCCAATTCTTTTTTATATATCGTCTGCAAAGGCTGTGTTTTTAGAAACAAAAGTGCTTCATGGAGGCCATAAATTCCAGGCAGATTCGGGGTTCCGGGTTCAAACCTGTCCGGCAGGAAATCCGGAACCTCTTCTGTGTGGGAAATACTTCCGGTGCCGCCGGAAATCAGTGGTTCCATCTGCTCTGCAAGCTCCTGGGATACCAGGAAACCACCTGTACCTTGTGGCCCCCGAAGTCCCTTGTGTCCGGTAAAAGCCAGCGCGTCAATATGTGCTTCTTCCATATCAATAGGAAGAATTCCGGCTGTCTGGGCTGAGTCTACAATAAAATAAAGATGGTGCTTCTGGCAGATTTCACCTATTGCGGTAAGGGGCATTATAGTTCCACATACATTGGAAGCGTGGAGTGTGACAATGGCTTTGGTTTCAGGCTTTATCAGAGGTTCTATCTGTTCCAGGATCATAGAGCCATCTTCTTTGCATGGGATACGGTCAAAGCAGACTCCACGGGAGGCCAGCTGGACGACCGGGCGCATAACTGCATTGTGTTCCATGGCAGATACCAGGATGTGATCGCCGGGTTTCAGAAGTCCTTTTAATATAAAATTTAAGCTGGTAGTGATATTTGGTGTAAAAATTACATTTTTGCATTTGGAAAAGTGGAAAAGCTCTGCCAGCAGCTGGCGGGTTTCGTAGACCACTTCTTCAGCAGAATAAGCATCTGAGTAGCAGCCCCGGTTTATATTGGTTCCATTTTGGGTCAGGTAGTCCATCATAGCCTGGGCGACGCCTGGGGCTTTTGGAAAAGAGGTGCTGGCCTGGTCGAGGTAGATTCGGTTCATGGTGGATGGTCCTTTCGTCTGTGAAATATTGAAATTATAATAACATAATTTATAGAAAAAATCTATAGAACTATAAAAAAGTCCCATATAATCAATTAGAGTATTCTGAAAAAACATGCTAAAATAGAGAAAAGATTTGACATTTGTACAAGGAGGAAAGAGTATGAAAGAAACATTGTCAAAGAAAGAGACGCCTATGATCATTGGCGCGGGTATTATCATAGGAATCATTGCGGTAGCACTGGTTTATTTTGGAAATCCTGCAAACATGGGATTTTGTATCGCATGCTTTCTGCGTGATACCACTGGTGCACTGGGATTTCATTCCGCAGCAGCGGTACAGTACATACGTCCTGAGATCGTGGGCCTGGTTCTTGGTTCCTGTATTCTGGCACTGGCAACCAGGGAATTTAAGCCAAGAGGCGGTTCAGCCCCTGTTACCCGTTTCGTGATCGGAATGTTCGTTATGATCGGATGCCTGATGTTTCTTGGATGTCCGTTCCGTATGATTCTGCGTCTTGCCGGTGGTGACTTTAACGCGATTTTTGGTCTGATCGGATTTATTGTGGGAATTCTTGCCGGCGTATTTTTCCTGAAAAAAGGTTACACACTGAAACGCTCTTACAAGATGCAGCCCATTGAAGGTGGTATTTTCCCAGTTGTGGAAATCGGAATTCTGGTGCTTCTTATCGCGGCACCTGCATTTATTCATTTTACAGAAGCAGACGGCGGCCCTGGTGCAAAACATGCGGCAATCGCCATTTCCCTGATCGCAGGTCTTCTGGTTGGAGCACTGGCTCAGAGGACCCGTCTTTGCATGGTTGGCGGTATCCGTGATGTGGTTCTGTTTGGCGAGTGGAAGCTTTTACTTGGATTTGTTGCGATTCTGGTAAGTGCACTGATCGGAAATATGATCCTTGGCTATTTCAATCCTGGATTTGCAGGTCAGCCGATCGCACATACGGATGGTCTGTGGAATGCACTTGGAATGGCTCTTGCCGGATTTGGCTGTGTACTTCTGGGTGGCTGCCCGCTTCGTCAGCTGGTACTGGCAGGAGAGGGAAACACTGATTCTGCGATCACGGTATTCGGTCTGATGGCTGGCGCTGCTGTAGCACATAACTTTGGACTGGCTTCTTCAGGAGAAGGTCCGACAGCAAATGGTAAGATTGCAGTTGTGATCGGTTTTGTGGTATTGATCGTGATTGCTACAGTCAATTCCATGCGTAAGAGCGAAGCGTGAATCTAAGTTGAGAAATTCCGTGAAAGGAGATTGAGTATATGAAAACAATAGATGCAAGAGGGCTTTCCTGCCCGGAACCTGTGATCCGCACAAAAAATGCACTGGCATCCGGTGAAAAAGCATACACGATAATGGTAGATAATGTAACTGCAAAAGAAAACGTATCCCGTTTTGCAATCCACCAGGGTTATCAGGTGTCTGTAAAAGAGGACGGGGAAGACTTTGTTCTTACCCTGGAAAAATAATGGAAGAATATATTGCCACATTTTTTTTCCATTTTGGGGCCATGGCTTTTAAGAAAAAGTGTGACAAAGAAGGGTATCCGGCTGTGATCATGCCAGTGCCAAGGAATTTAAGCTCTTCCTGTGGAACCTGCGTAAAGTTTACAGGAATGGCAGAAACCGCAGAAAACTGGCATTCGGATGAACTGGAGCAGCTGGCAAAAATACTTGGAAACGGAAGGTTTCAGGTTATATGGCATAGTTAGAAAAGAAAGAGAACTAGTGATGGACTTTACTATCAGATTTTGGTATCAGTCCAGAGCAGTTCTCTTTTTTAATAATAAGTTCGGAAAGGTTTTGCATATCAAGGGAAAGTTTGATAGAATAATAAAAAGAAGAACGGAGCGAAGGGAGTGTGAGAAGATGCAAGAGAAACTAAAAAAACTGCCAGTTGGAGAAGATAATTTTCGAAGAGTCAGACAGCGGAACTGTTATTATGTGGATAAGACAGGTTTGATAGAGAAAATTATAAATAATGGCGGAAGTGTTAATCTTTTTACCAGACCAAGACGTTTCGGTAAGTCGTTAAATATGAGCATGCTCAGATATTTTTTCGAAATTGATTGTGATAAAAGTCTGTTCGATGGACTTTATATAAAAGAAAATACCGGGCTATGTGAAAAATATATGGGGAAATTTCCAGTTATTTTCATTAGTCTGAAAGGTGTTGAAGCCAGAACATATGAAGAAGCCAGGGATTTATTAATCAGACTGGTCAACGAGGAAGCAAGACGCTTCCAATTTTTGCTTCAAAGTGAAAAGCTTACAGAAATTGACAAAAGACTGTTTGAAGACCTGATGAATCCGGAAATGAAGGAATCTGTGCTTGTTTACAGTATCCGTGAGCTCACAGAGCTTTTGCGGAAGCAATATGGACGTGAAGTGATCGTTCTGATTGATGAATATGATGTTCCTCTGGCGAAGGCGAATGAACGTGGCTATTATGATGAGATGACAGATCTTATCCGTAATTTTTTTGGTAATGCATTAAAAACAAATGATAATCTGTATTTTGCAGTTCTTACTGGATGCCTTCGTGTAGCAAAAGAAAGCATTTTTACCGGAATGAATAATTTTAAGGTATATCCGCTTACAGATGTGAACTTTGATGAATATTTTGGATTTACGAATCAGGAAGTAAAAGCGCTTGTTGAATATTATGACCAGATGGAACATTACAACACGATTAAAGAGTGGTATGATGGTTACCAATTCGGAAATGTGGAAGTGTATTGTCCATGGGATGTAATATGCTATTGTGCAGATCATATAGAAAATCCTGAAAAAGAAGCAGAAAATTACTGGCTGAATACCAGTGGAAATGAAATTATTAAGACATTTATTGAAGAAATAGGAAGTCGTCAGCAGCCTACCAAGATGGAATTAGAGAATCTGGTAAACGGAGGCACGGTCCAAAAAGAAATCTGCCAGGAATTGACGTATAAGGAATTGTATGCGTCGCCGGGAAATATCTGGAGTGCTTTATTGATGACTGGATATCTGACTAGTCGCGGAAAAGCAGAGGGAAAAAGGTATAATCTGGCAATTCCGAACCTGGAGATTCGGAATATCATAACGGATCATATTTTAGAATTATTTCAGGCAAATATTGAACATGATGGGGAGACGCTTGGAAAATTCTGTACTGCTTTGGTAGAAGGAAAAGCGGGGGAGGTTGAAAAGCTTTTAACACAATATCTGAAGAAAACAATAAGTGTGAGAGATACTTTTGCGAGAAATGCGTTAAAGGAAAATTTTTATCATGGAATTTTACTTGGAATCTTAGGCTTTAAAGAAGGCTGGTCAGTAAAATCAAATCAAGAGGCTGGGGAAGGCTTTAGCGATATTATGATAAGAATTGACGACGCAGATATCGGAATTGTGATTGAGGTAAAGTATGCCCAGGAAGAAAAGATGACCGAAGAATGCCAAAAAGCCCTGAAGCAGATTGAAAGCAGGCATTATGCAGAAGAATTAGAATATGAGGGAATTCATAGGATATTAAAATATGGAATTACCTGTAACAAAAAATGTTGTAAAGTCCTTTTGAGTGAGTAGAGGCTAGTCTGCCAAAGACAGACGGAAAGATGTGAAATTATGAATGCACAGTACACGGCAACGATTTTTCTTATATTATTTGCGCTGTTTATCATGATACTGGTGGTGCGCAATAACGAATTGCTTGGGGAGCAGAAGAAAGCGGAGTTTATTGCTATTTTTGCGATGATCATGGTGTCTGCAGCGAGTGAGTGGTTCGGAAATTTTCTGGACGGTAAGTCAGAATCTTTGAGAATCCTGCATATCGCAATGAAATGTCTGGATCATTCAGTGGCGCCAGTCATTGCCATTATCTTTATGAATATTCTGTCAACCAGGGAAAAAGCAGAAAAACTGATACCAATCCTGGTAATTCACGGGATTCTTGAGGCTGCGTCCGGATACTTTGGATTTATTTATTATATTGATGATAAAAATGTGTACTATCATGGACCTTATTACTGGATTTATATTGCAGTTTACCTCTATTGCACCATTAATCTTCTCATAGAGGCTGCCAGATTCAGTAAAAAATATCAGAGTGCCAACCGGTTTATCCTGGAAATGGTATTCCTTTTCCTCGTTGCGGGGATGATCCTCAGACTGGCAAATTCAGAAATACATGTAGATTATCTCTGCGTGGCAATCGATGCAATCATTCTGTATATTTATTATACAGAAATCGTGGAGAAGACAGACAGCATCACCAATCTTCTGAACAGACGCAGTTATGAAAGTTATCTGGAACATATGAATGTACCGGCAGTGATCCTTTATTTTGATGTTGATGATTTTAAAAGTATAAATGACAGATATGGTCATCATGTGGGGGATTTTTGTCTTCAGACAGTTGGAAAATGCCTGCAGGAGGTGTATGCGTCCTATGGACACTGTTACCGGATCGGCGGGGATGAGTTTTGTGTCCTTCTTGAGAAGAAGCTGAACTCTGTGGACGAATTGAATCAGAAATTGAAAGATAAGCTGGAGGAGCTTCGGAAGAACGATAAGCGGATTCCGTATGTGTCGATTGGTTATATTTTCTTTAATCCGGAGAAAACAGATGTGGAAAGTGCCATAAAAGAAGCGGATGCGCAGATGTACCGGGTGAAAAAGGCTGGAAAAGTAATGCGCAGGGAAAGGCGGGAGGCACATGTATAATCCGGAAAATAAAACATCAAATTATGATCAGGTGATTGAAAACTGGAGACAGAAATTCCTGGAAATGGATCAGGAGGAACTGATTCGTAAATTTCAGCTGGAAGCGGATGAAGAGTTCCTTTATGTTGTTTATTTTTCCAGAAAGCTCCGGATCAATCGGGAATCAGGGGAGATTACAGATGAAGGAAAGCGTCCTGGATTTGATACAGTGATGAATATTTATAATACTTTTTATTATTCTTCCAATCATCCGGTGGCTTCCGGGAATCTGGTAGCTTTCCGTCAGGTAAAAAGAGTCTATCCTTTTGAGGCTGCATATAGAAGAACCATTATTTCCAGATTACAGGATACTTTTTCGGGAAAGACGGATGCATTAAGAAAAGCCTGTGAGGCTCTTGGCGGAACTCCGCTTCCGCAGGGAGATGTGGGATATGTACTTCCGGTGTTTCCGTTTTTGAATATTGCAGTATTATTCTGGGATAAGGATGAGGAATTTGACGCCCAGGCGAACATGCTCTTTGATTCGGAAATTACAGAATTTATGCATGAAGAGAATGTGGTCTGTGTGGCAGCAGATGCAGTGTATTATCTGACGCGGGCAGCTGGGATTGTATTTACCACAGCAAAGTGCTACAATAAGTGAGCCTGGAAAGCATAGAGGTGTTTTTCGGGCTGTTTATATGAGCACACATAGAATTATGTAACGGCTCGGAACAGTTATAAAATTACATAAGAAACCGGAGGGAATCTCTTATGAAAAAAGAGAGTTTTAAACAGGGAATCACAGATGGAATCCCCATTGCCCTGGGGTATCTGGCGGTTTCCTTTACATTTGGTATGATGGCAGTGCAGGGCGGACTTACCATCTGGCAGGCAGTACTTATATCTCTGACCAATCTTACGTCAGCGGGGCAGTTTGCAGGTCTGGATATCATCATAGCAGGAGGTTCCCTGTGGGAGATGGCACTTACCCAGCTGATCATTAATCTGCGATACTGCCTGATGTCCTTTTCCCTTTCCCAGAAGCTGCGGAGGGATGAACCATGGGGACACCGGTATGGCGTGGCATTTGGTGTGACAGATGAGATATTCGGAGTCAGCGCCAGCAAGCCGGGGAAGGTCAGTGCTTTTTATAACTATGGCGTGATGAGCGTGGCAATTCCGGGCTGGACCATTGGCACCCTGCTTGGCGCGATTTCCGGAAGTCTGTTGCCTGATTTTATTATGAGTGCGCTGGGAGTGGCTATTTATGGAATGTTCCTGGCAGTAATCATTCCACCGTCCAAGAAAAACAGGGCAGTTCTTCTGGTGGTACTTGGGGCGATGGCGGTAAGCGCTTTATTTGCCTGGGTTCCGGTTGTATCAAAGGTATCATCCGGGTTTGTGATCATTATTACAACCATTCTGGTGGCTGGACTGGCAGCATGGCTTTGCCCGGTTGCAGATGAAAATGCCAAGGAGGAAGCACATGAAGCCTAATGTTTATATTTATATCCTGGTGATGACAGGAGTTACTTATCTGATCCGTATGCTGCCGCTTGCACTGGCGAAGAAGGAAATTACCAATCCATTTATAAAATCGTTCCTGTTCTATGTTCCTTATGCCTGTCTGGCGGCGATGACGTTTCCGGCGATTTTGTCGGCAACGGCAAGTGTGATTTCTGCTGTGGTGGGCTTTGTAGTGGCGCTGATCGCTGCGTACAAAGAGAAGAGCCTTTTGACGGTGGCGTTGTTTGCCTGCGGGGCAGTGTTTATCGTAGAGAGAATTATGGCCTTTGCGGCGTAAGTACTATATAGTATAGTGCTTATGCCCGCAAGGGCCTTTTTTATGCTATAGGAAATTCCGTTGGAATTCCCTATAACATAAAAAGCCCTGCCGGGCGGGATTCTTTCTTGAACTTTTTCATATACGCAGCATGATTTTTGCAGTAAAAATACCATTCTCATAGGTGAAGCTGCTATCTCCGCCATTTTTGGCAGCAATGTGACGGACGGACTGGATTCCGACGCCGTTTCCAGAACGTTTGGATGACTGAAAAATATGATTTTTCTCTTGTATTTTACCATCAAAAGTATTTTCTACCTGGATCAGGAGAAGGTGTTTGTGATGAAGATAGACCTCTGCGTTAATTTTTTGCCTTGAAGGGAGGGTTCTCAAGCTGGCTTCGATAGCATTTTCCAGCAGATTGGAGAGAACCAGACACATGTCTATTTCATCTGTGGAAACGTGTGCGGGCAGATCCACTTTGGCGTGGAATGGAATGTTTTCCCGTTTTGCAAGGGCTGCATAATGGCTGACTACGCTGTCTGCGGCCCGGTTTTCACAAAAATGCAGATTATAGTCTGGAATCTTGGTGTTCGCATTTGAAAGATATTCCTTTATTTCTTCCAGATTTCCTTTTTCAGCAAGAGAGGAGAGCTGCAAAAAGTGATGCCGGATGTCATGGCGGGCTTGCCGTGCTTCTTCTATAGCGTTGCAAAGGTTTTCGTATCGCGCCTGCTGAAGAAAAAGAAATTGATTTTCCTGCTGAAGTCTTGCGTTTTTATTCAGGCTTTCTGCCATCATAAGAAACATGGCGTAAAAGAGAACCAGAATTACAAGAAGAACCAGGCTGATCACAATGTATCCCTGCAAAATACGTCCGGTGTATAATGTGCCTTTATATCTGGGAACCATAAACAGATTTAATCCGATAAAGATGAGTGGCAATATCCAGAAAATGTACCAGGTCTGGGCAAAATTCTCGTCATCAATCATGGTGCGGACACAATGGGAAGCAGGATACCAGGCCGCAAGAACAAACAGCAGGCAGATTACATTGTAAAAGACTGCGGCACTTGTGTGAAACCATATTTCTGTTTCTGAGAGTCCAAGTCTGGCAGCGGCAATGGCATTCACAGCCCGTGAAAGACTGTTTACACAGGCAAAGACGGCACATACAGCCAGAAAAATACTGGTAGATTTCCAGATAGAGATATTCAGGCTTTTGTGGTAGATTACCATGAGAAAGGGCAAGGTAAGAAAAAGCACTGGGCAGGTGGAAAGATCCAGCAAATAACAAAGCCCTCCTTCGAAAAGGCATACTGCTGTAAGAAGCGGCGTAAGCCATGCAGCCAGTTTAAGAGGCGGCTGTTTCAGGTATGTCTGTACAGGCAGGTATGCAAGAAATAAGCCGGAAACCATTGGAGTAAGTTCCAGCACCGGTCTTAATATCGTATTCATGTTCAATGTCCCCTTTGAAATAGAAAATCCATAAAAGTCTGTCTTGCATTTTTGACCAGCTTCCGGCTGACCGAAATCCTGGTTTCATCATCCAGAATAAACAAGGTACCATCAAAGTCAACGGCATGTTCCAGGTTGATTACCACTCCTCTGCTACAAAGATAAAATCTTGAATCCATTTTTAAAGATGCAGTAAAATCTTCAAAGGACTGACGGGTGATCAATTCCCTGTCTGCGGTAGTGTGAATGTGGATCATATGAGAAAAATGCTCGGCATATACAAGATTCCGAAATGGAACCTGGACATTGCTTCCGTTTACTTTTACATCTATGTATTTTCCAGAATCTGGTATCCGTGAGAGAATCTCATCTATCAGACTGGAGATTTCATTTTCGTGGTATGGCTTCACAAGGTAATGCATGGCCCGGACCTTGAAACCGTCCAGAGCATGATCCGTGGAGGTAGTAGTGAAAATCAAAAGGGCGTCGGAGTCAAATTTCCGGAGTGCCCGGGCTGTTTCAATTCCATTGGCACCGTTCATATAAATGTCCAGAAAAACAACCGTGAAAGGGCGCTCCTTTGCGGCCAGAAGAAAATCCTCTCCCGTTTCATATTCAAATAGATCTTCGTGGATTCCACGTCTGGAAAGCTGTTTTTCAAGTCTGTCCAGGAGCAGCTTCCGTTCTTCTTTTATATCATCGACAATTGCAATTCTCATAATGTTTTCCTTTGTGATTTCCGAATGTGCCAAGGTCAAAAGCTTTATCGTGCAAGCATGAACTGCTTTCTGACCTTTTAACTCTGGTATCTTTTAATTGTAGTATACCATAAAAAAATCATGCCAGCTACGAATTACAGTTACCATTCGTGCTATTTTCCCACACTTCGTGACAGAAGGCTTGAAAAGTTTTCTGGTTTATTTATAATGGGCTCAACAATAACAAAATGGAATGGTTCAGAGCCAAATGGTTTCGGGAAAAGGAGGGACCTTGTGTACTGCATCACTGTTTTAACAGACAAAGAACATAATGGCTCCGGCTATGCAGAATGTATCAAAAATTATTGTGCAGGTAAAGGTGTATTCCCTCTGGTGGAAATTTACCAGGATGTGGAAATGTTTTTTCAGCAAATATGCAGTGCAGTACCAGACCTTGTATTTCTTGTACTGCCGGAAGTATCCGGGCTGAATGCGGTAGAACATCTCCGCTCGTTATATCCCAAATGCGGGATTATCTGGTGCAGTGACCTTGATTTTTCAATTCACGCATTCAGGCTTAGGATAGAGTATTTTTTTCTGGAACCGGCTGAGGAAGAAAAAATTCAGGAAGGCCTTTTGGCATGGATGGAACGCAACAGGGTTCTTTAAGAATCATCTGAAAAAACTGGCTTCCAGGTATTTACAAATACTTATCATGAAACATTCAGGAGGAAAACAAAATGAAGAAGAGAGCGTTAATTCTTGCCGTGCTTGCATGTATGGTTACCACAACTGGTGGAATGGGAAAAATAGTTCAGGCAGCGGAGTCAGGAGAACTTCTAATAAAACCGCTTACAGCGAAGGTAGTGGAGAAGAACCCATATATGGCAAAGGGGGATTCAAATATTCACCATGATTGTTACAATACAGATTCCACAGATGAAGTTCTGCCGGTAGACATTTATCCGGAAATCAATGTTTCTTATGAGAAAACAAATGCAAATGCATCTCCGGCAATTTTTTTTGACAGCTATGGACATGCTGTAGTTCCTTATTTAGGGGGACTGGCAATCCGGGATATTAATGCAGAAGAAACACAGACGGAAGGGTATTTTTCCCCGAAAGAGCAGGATGGAGGCGGTTATATGATCCAGAGCTCTTATTCATTTGTGGATGAAAGCAACCGTCTGGTCTGCCCTACCAGCAACAATCATGTACTGATGCTGAAAGCAACAGATGAGGAAGGAAATGTGCTTCCCCAGTTTGAAAAAGTGCTGGATATAGATGTTAAGGCAGCCGCTGAAGAGGCTCTTGGAAAAACACTGGATCAGAATCTGTTGTCAGTGGTGTTTGATTATGAAGGAAATCTCTGGTTTGCAACCGGTGGCTTCCGTATTTATCCAGATCGCCAGCAGCAGGGAGCAATGGGATATATTTCCCGAGAGGCAATTGATGGAATCTTAAATGGAGAAGATATCAATCTCTCGGATTCTGTATTTGTATACGAACTGACACCAGGGGAAGGCGCGGAAAACGGAATTGCAGCCTCAAAGGACGGGGCGGTGATTCTGACCAATCAGAACTGTTATCTGCTTCAGGCAGACAATGGAGTAAAGGCTGTGTGGAAAACTCCTTACGAGAGTGTGGGCGCCAAGGAAAGTAAAGAAGGGGATGCGACCACAGGCGGCGGTCTTGCATGGGGAAGCGGTTGTTCGCCGTCACTTACCCCGAATCTGGTAATGTTTACGGATAATCAGAGCCCGGTGAATTTTCTTGCGTTGGATATGAAAACAGGGGAAGTTGTTGCGAGTACACCTGTAATGGATGAATTTCCAGAGGATATCCAGGTATCTGTTGAAAATTCCGCAATCGTTTATGACAACAAAGAAGGAACGGTAAGCACAATTGTATGCAACTGGTTTGGCGCAGGAAGTGCAAACCTTGGAAATGCAGACAGTGATTCTTCTGTTCAGAGTTACGAAAATATTTATGATGTAAACTGGCTGAGACAGGGAAACCGGATGATTATGCCTGGGGTAGAACGTGTGGACACGGTGAAGAAAGAAAATGGCTATGATATGAAGAGCATCTGGTGCAGAGAAGATTTGTCCGATACTTCCATGATGAAGCTTTCCACGGCTACCGGATATGTTTATGGTTATGTTCAGAATCTGGAAACTGGTATGTGGAAGTATATCATGCTGGATTTTGAAACTGGTGAGACAGTATTTACAATGGATGTTTCCAATAAGCCGGGATATAACAATATGGTCATCGGTATGTATGCCGGAAGCAGTGGAAATATACTTTATTGCCCGACTGGTTATCTGGAACTACTAAGACTTCAGGACAGATTTGTTTATCTGCCGGAGATGCCTTACCGCAAGGTGAATCTGGATCAGGCAATGCGGAATGTACTTGGCCAGGAAGCATTTGAGACAGATGGCGGCCAGGGAAATGTGGCTGGATGGCTGAATACAGTAACGGTGGAAAATGTTCATCCGAATACGACGGTGGCATTGCGTATGAAAGGAATTTTA
The DNA here is from genome assembly GCA_029101305.1 of Clostridia bacterium. Classification (GTDB taxonomy): domain Bacteria; phylum Bacillota; class Clostridia; order Lachnospirales; family Lachnospiraceae; genus Blautia_A. The sequence goes on from JAQXQS010000002.1 coordinate 65,747, forward strand.
GGGGATGCAGCTGCTTTCCGGATCTATGCGTATAACATGGAAGGAATACTGACAGAAGTTCCTGCAGAATTGTGGCACATTCAGACAGAAGAGGGTGAAACGCCAGAATCTCTGACAGCAGACACGCTGTATGAGGTTCATATGACCGTAGAAGATGGCGGGGAATATGATCTCAGTGAGACAGAAAAGGAGATTAAAATCTCTGCGATTCTGGGAAATTAAGCGGTTCTGGGAAAGTAAAAAAAGTAAACATAAAAAGAGTAAACATAAAAAGAGTGAAAATATCAATCGCAAACATTTTTCCTGCGCATTGCACAAGATGGTTTGCTTTTGGTATATCACAAAGCGTGTAACTGTGACCTGATGGAATGGTTATCAGCGCAAATAAATACACCGGATATTCAGGGCTGGGAGGGAACCTGAATATCCGGTGTTTGTTTGTTAAGAAGGAGTGTTGCCACATTTATCCGGAAGGTTATAGCGTTTTGCCTCATTCTCCGAGAAATGCCAGATCAATTTCCCCATCAAATACAGTGGTTGCAGGACCAGTCATATAAACTTGATCGTCATTTTCATCCCAGAAAATATTCAGGTCTCCGCCGAGAAGCTTTACAGTAACCGGCTGGTCACGGTCAACAAGGTCATTCAGAATAGAAGCAACAGCAACGGCACAAGCACCGGTTCCACATGCCAGAGTCTCGCCAGAGCCGCGCTCCCAGACTCTCATCTGGACAGTGTGGCGGTCGATCACTTTTACAAATTCCGTATTTACACGGTCTGGGAAATTTATGTGATTTTCGAAGGATGGTCCGATCTTTTCGATTTCCAGCCCGTCTACATCATCCATGTACACAATGGCATGAGGATTTCCCATGGAAACAGCTGTGAAATGATAAGTCTGTCCATCTACTTCGATAGGAGCATTTAGAACTTGCTCGGACTCAGATACAACCGGAATCAGTGGAGCCTGAAGAATTGGGGCTCCCATATTGACCTTCACCATGCTGACTTTACCATCGCGGATAGAGAGATCCAGGTATTTCACGCCGCTTTTTGTCGCCACGCTGATACTTGTCTTATTTACAATACCGTAATCATAAGCATATTTTGCCACGCAGCGGATACCATTTCCGCACATGGCTCCCTGGGAGCCGTCCAGATTATACATATCCATTTCGCAGTCTGCGATATCTGAAGGCTTGATCAGAATCAACCCATCTGAACCAATTCCAAAATGGCGGTCACTTACGAATTTTGCAACCGCGGAAGGATCTTTCACCGTTTCTTTAAAACAGTTTACATATACATAATCGTTGCCAATACCATGCATTTTCGTAAATTTCATAATAAATTACCTCCTCGTTTTTTTTATCATAGCATAGATTTGTTAGGAAAGGGTGAATTTTTATAAGAATAGAAATAATTTTTGTCAGTTTTTTGATGATTGTCCGAAGCGCGTATGTTGACAAAGAAAAATTAGAAAATTATAATTTTATATAAAAAGATATCTGGAATAAGAGAAAATATCACAGGAGGAAGAGATTTATGAGAAAGAAACACTTATGGCTTCCGAAATTAATGGCAGCAGTTCTCTGCGCCACTATGGCAGCAGAACCGGCGGTTCTTTATGCAGAGGATTTTGCAGATGGATTTTATAGTGAAGCCACAGAACCAACTGGAAACACAGACTGGAACCAGCAAGAAACACCGGAAGGAAACCAGCAGGTAACAGGAAATCCGGAAAGCAGCCAGCAGCCGACAGAAAATCCCGGAGAAGGCCAGAACGGGAATGATAACTCTGGAAATAACCAGCAAGTGCCGGCAGAACCAGGCGAGGAGAAGACAACAGAAGAGGTAACTCCGGACGGAACACAGGCTGGAGAAGGTGCAGCCGAATTAAGAAAAAAAGGGGAAGTACTGGAAGAAGAGGGATTTTCCTCTGGGGAAGAAAACGAAAATGAGATAGACGCTTTTGTTTCAGAAGAAGGAGAGACAGCGGAACTGAATCCTTCTGATGTAATCAGCGGAACCTGTGGAGAAAGCGCCAGCTGGACTTTGGAAAACGGAATTCTGAGAGTCTCCGGAACCGGAGTAATGGACGGTTATCATACGCTTAAGGATTGGTGGACTGGTGAAATAATCGAGAAAACAGAACAGCCGTGGAAAGACTATCTGGATGAAATCAAAGAGGTTTACATAGGAGATGGAATTACGGAAATCGGCTATTGTTCCTTCATCAACTGTAAAAATCTTACCAAAGTAGTGATCGGGGATTCCGTAAAGAATATTCTTTACAATACATTTGCCAATGATGAATCACTGACAGAAGTGGTTTTCGGAAAAAGTGTGGAAAATATCTATTCCGATGTTTTCTGGGGAACCGGGATCAAAACTCTGAAGCTTCCGTCCAGCCTGAAATATCTGGAAGAGGGTACTGCCCTTACGGGAATGTGGAATCTTGAAAATATAGAAATTCAGGGAAGCAGCACCTATAGTTCAAAAGATGGTGTTCTTTATTCCGACGGAGGAAAGACCCTGTTCCAGTTCCCGGCAGCACGCAAAGGTTCCTATACAATACCTGGAAATGTAACGAAAATAGCGGATTCTGCTTTTGCTTACACGGCACTGGATACGGTAATTATTCCAGATAATGTGACGGAGCTTGGGGATTCTACATTCATTTATAGTGAAGATCTGGTGAATCTTACATTTTCATCTAAGATTTCCACAATTCCAAAATGGTGTTGCTATGGAGTGAAAAACCTGACCAATGTGGTTATTCCACGAGGTGTCAAAACAATTGAAAGCGAAGCGTTTGCTAACTGTCCTAAGCTTACAAGCATAAAAATGCCAGATACGATTACAAGTGTTGAATCTGATTCCTTTGGCTCCAATACGAAAGTAACAGGTGACAATCTGTCAGGAGAATGGAAAGAGGATGGCAGTTATATTGACGGCATCCGGGTAAATGTGACAGTACAGGAGAAGTATGCCTACGCTTTTGAAGTATTGAAGAAAGTGAACCAGGAGAGAGCAAAACAGGGGCTTGCAGCATTGACGATGGACACCAGTCTTCTGGAAACTGCAATGTTCCGTGCTGCTGAAACGGTGCTTTACTGGTCTCACACAAGGCCAGACGGAACAGATTGTTTCACAGCAAATGAGCAGATGTCTGGTGAAAACATTGCAGTAGGACAGACGACACCGTCTGGTGTTATGAATTCCTGGATGAATTCTGAAGGCCACAGGGAAAATATTTTAACTGCCAGATTTAAAACAATTGGAATTGGTTGTGTTACTTTTAACGGAGTTACTTACTGGGTGCAGTGTTTTGGAGAAGAAGGAAGTGGAACTGTCAGTGCCTCTTCTTATTCCGACAGAGCAAAGACCAGAAGTGTACTTGTGAAAAAAGATGCCCCATACTATAGTGGTTCCTTCAAAGTTACCAAGGCCAGCCTGAAGGTAGGAGAAAGTACCCAGATCCAGAACCTTTGGAATGGCTATGACCTTGGTCAGTCCGGAGCTACAGCAGAATCCTCTAATACTGCAGTCTGCACGGTAAGCAATGGAAAAATCACAGCCAAAGGTGCCGGAACTGCCACGATCACCATGTATTATCCGGGATATAAAGAAAAAGCAGTTACCCAGAAAGTGACAGTAACAAAATCCAGTCAGACCACCAGTAAGCCTGCTGTGAAATCCTATAAAGTTACCTTTAATGCCAACGGTGGAACTGCATCAGCAGGCCCCAGAACCGTAAAGGCAAAAGCTTCTGTAGGAACTCTGCCGAAAGCTACCAGAGCGAAATATACCTTTGCAGGCTGGTACACGAAGAAATCCGGTGGAACGAAGATTAAAGCTTCTACCAAGGTCACCAAAGCATGCACCTACTATGCACATTGGAAGAAAGTGACGGTTTCTAAGGGTGCAGTAAGTAAGCTGACAAATGGAAAAGGTAAAAAAATGACCGTAAGCCTGAAAAAAATCAGTGGTGTATCAGGTTACCAGATCCTTTATGCGGCAAACTCCCAATTTACCGGCGCCAAGACAAAAACAACTTCCAAAACCTCTCTGACCATCAGTGGTCTTACTAAGAACAAGACATATTATGTAAAGGTAAGAGCTTATAAAAAAGATTCAAAAGGTCAGAAGGTGTATGGTTCCTATAGCTCAGTGAAGAAAATCAAGATCAAAAAATAAGGAATCTTATGGAAAGTCTTGCATTTTTCCCAAAAGCTGATAAAATGGGGAAAAGATAGATGAATGAATATGCAGGAAACATGAATAATTATGTTGCCTTTTGGATGAGCATTTTCCAGCAGGGCAATATGAGAACGGTTTTCGCATATGAAATTAAGAGGAGGAAGAGAATATGAAGAAATTAGTAGCTCTTACACTTTGCTCTGTGATGACAGTTTCTATGGCAGCCAGCGTATCTGCTGCAACTGTTGAGTCAAAGGATGATCTGAAGAATGCAACCATCGGTGTACAGCTTGGTACCACTGGTGATATTGACGCAAGCGAATATGAGGCTGATGGCGCTACTGTTAAGCGTTACAGCAAAGGAAGCGAAGCAATCCAGGCACTTATGGCTGGTCAGATCGACTGTGTGATCATCGATTCCCAGCCGGCTGAGAAATTCGTAGAAAATGCAGACGGACTGAAGATCCTGGACGAGCCATTCGTAGAAGAAGAGTATGCGATCTGCCTGAAGAAAGGCAATGACGATCTCCTTGACAAGATCAACGGAGCTTTAAAAGAGCTGAAAGAGGATGGAACTGTTGATAATATCATGAATAACTACATCGGTGATAACATCGGTGAGACACCATATGAGTCTCCGGAAGATGTAGACCGTTCCAATGGAACTCTTGTAATGGCTACAAACGCTGAGTTCGAGCCATATGAGTACCGTGACGGTGACGAGATCGTTGGTATCGATGCTGATATCGCACAGGCAATCTGTGATAAGCTTGGTTATGAGCTTGAGATTGATGATATGGAATTTGATGCGATCCTTGCTGCTGTACAGTCTGGTAAAGCAGATTTCGGTGCTGCCGGAATGACTGTTACAGAGGACCGTCTTGAGAGCGTTGATTTCACAGATACATACGCAAATGCAAGCCAGGTTATTATTGTAAAAGCTGACTGATAGAAAGAATACAGCTTAAGCTGTCAGAGAAGTATGGGTCACCTAGATGAATGCTGTTTAGAAAAAGCTGGGAGTGTACAAGCTTTGGATACATGCAGATCAAGGTGACTCATACTAATGTTACTGACTGAAAGAAAACAGCCAGCATACAGTTCTGGCAGCTTTTCCTATATGGAATGGTGCCGAAAAAAAGAAATGGGCACTGCACCATTTGATAAACAGATAAAAAGGGAAAAAATATGTTTGAAAAATTTGGACACGATTTTTATATCAATTTTATAAAAGATGACAGATACACATGGCTGCTGGACGGTCTGAAAAATACTATGATCATTACCGTTTTTGCATTGCTCATCGGTATCTGTATTGGTTTTCTTGTGGCTATCATCCGTTCTTCCCATGATAAATCCGGGAATTTCAAGATTGCAAATGCCATCTGCAAGGTTTATCTGACTGTAATCCGTGGAACACCTACTGTGATCCAGCTTCTGATCATGAACTTTGTTGTGTTCGGTTCTGTAAGTGTCAATGAGATTCTGGTAGGAAGTTTGGCGTTTGGTATTAACTCAGGTGCTTATGTTGCAGAAATCGTCCGTTCCGGAATCATGTCCATTGATCAGGGACAGACCGAGGCTGGCAGAAGCCTGGGCCTTAATTTTACCCAGACCATGCGTCTGATCATTATTCCACAGGCATTTAAGAATGTACTTCCTGCACTGGTAAATGAATTTATCGTGCTGATCAAAGAGACTTCCATTATCGGTTACATCGGAATGATGGACCTGACCAAGGGTGCAATGTTGATCCAGAGCCGTACTTACAATGCATTTATGCCGCTTCTGGCAGCAGCAGCAATTTACCTGATCGTAGTTATGGTACTGACATTCTTTATGAATAAACTGGAGAGGAGACTGAGAACCAGTGAGCGTTGATAAGAGCAAAGTTTTGATCCAGGTACAGGATCTGAAGAAAGCGTTTGGAGCGAACCAGGTATTGGACGGGATTTCCACCGATATCTGCCAGGGCGAGGTGGTTGCCATTATCGGACCATCTGGTTCCGGTAAATCTACTTTTCTCCGTTCCCTGAATCTTCTGGAGGAGCCGACAGGGGGCAGAATCCTGTTTGAGGGAACGGATATTACAGATCCTAAGGTTGACATTAACCGGCATCGTCAGAAAATCGGGATGGTTTTCCAGCAGTTTAATCTGTTTCCTCATAAGACTGTGAAGCAGAATATTATGATGGCTCCGGTTGCCCTGAAGCTAATGACAAAGGAAGAGGCATCCAAGCGTGCGGATGAGCTTCTTACCCGTGTAGGTCTGCCAGACAAGGCAAATGCTTATCCGGATATGCTTTCCGGTGGCCAGAAGCAGCGTATTGCTATCGCAAGATCACTTGCCATGAATCCGGATGTGATGCTTTTTGATGAGCCTACTTCTGCACTGGATCCGGAGATGGTTGGAGAGGTTCTGGAGCTGATGAAGGAACTGGCACAGAGCGGCATGACCATGGTGGTAGTTACCCATGAGATGGGATTTGCAAGAGAGGTCGCTACGCGAGTATTATTTATCGATGACGGCAAAATTCAGGAAGAGAATGCGCCGGAGGAATTTTTCGGAAATCCACAGAACCCAAGACTGAAAGAATTCTTATCCAAGGTTCTGTAAAATGTATAATGACAGCTTATATCTGAAGAGGACTTTTGCAGTAAACAGTTATAAGCTGTCATGTTTTGTACAAAGATAAAAGCAGCTGGAATGAATCTGGGTAAGATTACTTCCAGCTGCTGTTTTTATCCGTTTTTCTTCATTTCTTTATAGCAGTATTTGATGATTTCTTTTCTTGTGACGATTCCGATAAAGTGATCCTGGTCATCAATGACCGGCACAAAGTTCTGATTGATGGCACGGTCCAGAAGATCCTCCATATCGCAGTCTACATGGACTGGCTTGTAGGTGGCTCTGCGGGTGATTGCCATAATGGGAACTTCCTCGGCTGCTTTCATATCGGTAATATTCAGGTTCTTCATTCCCCAGAGAAGGTCACCCTCGGAAATAGTGCCCACATATTTTCCATCCGGATTCAGCATGGGAATGCAGGAAAATTTCCGGTGTTCCATTTTCTCAAGGGTCTGTCTTAAGGTGTCATTCTCGAAAATGTAAGCAATATCGCTTTTCGGTGTTAAGAAAAAAAGTATATTCAATTTGATCCCTCGTTTCTTTTTTACAGAAGCGGAATACCGCCTTTGGCAGCTTCTTCCTGCATTTCCTTTGGCCAGAGAGAAACGTGTACCTCTCCGATGTGGGCTTTTCTGAGGAAGAACATACAGATACGGGACTGTCCGATACCACCGCCGATGGTGTATGGAAGCTCTTTGTTCAGGATGGCCTTCTGGAATGGCAGATCTCTTCTGTCATCACAGCCAGCCTCTGTCAGCTGTTTGTCAAGTGCTGTCTCGTCTACACGG
>JAQXQS010000003.1 GCA_029101305.1 Clostridia bacterium
AGAGACCGTCCGGATGGAAGTGAATCAAAATTAAATACATACTCTGATGGTTTTAAAGTATTAAGAACGATTGCACGTTTATATCGAAATTATAAACCAATGGCCTTTTTTGGAATTCTTGCAAGCATATTACTTATTTTAGGTGTTGGTTTCTTTGTACCTGTGTTTGTAAAATATATCGAAACTGGAGTTGTGGGAAAGATTCCTACATTGATTGTATGTGGTTTTGCAGTATTAGGTGCAATTCAATCCTTCTTTTCCGGAATGATACTTCAAACAATTGTACAAAAAAATCGCCAGGATTTTGAAATGGAATTGCAGCAGCTTCAGGAAAGATATAATAAACTGGAGCAGAAAAGAGAAAATTGATGTAACGAACAATCCCCCTTGCCCGCCGCCTGCCTGTGTAGTAAAATAAAAACCACATAGACAAGCGGCGGGATTTTTTATTTCAAGTAACTAAACGGAAACGTCTGCTAACGTAGATATCACCATGAATGAAAGGCGATTACTCGTAAGTGCCTCAAAACATGGCGTAATGACTCCCACTATTCTTCCTGATATACTGTAAAACATCAATATCAAGGGAGGCGCACTTATGGCAAGACCAAATTCAGAAACAGTTACTACATTTGGCGAAGTACTTCATTCTGCTAACATTACTTATTCCCAGGGAAACAGAGCAGCTAATGCCGATAACCGGCTTATGATCTATTTCCAGGGGATGAAAGTTTATGTTCCCGACGGTTTCCACGCTGATACACTTTTGAAACTTCTTCAGACATTGAAAAAGTTATGATGAAGCGTATTGCAGAAGGGGCCACCCGCATATTTCTTGCCTGTGGTTACACTGATTTCCGTAAACAGATCCCGGGACTGGTTGCTTCTGTTACTCTTAGTTTTAAACTGGATCCATATAATGGAGACTTTGTTTTTATCTTTTGCAACAGAAAAAGAGATTCCATAAAAGTTTTACGCTATGACCAAAACGGATTTCTCCTCGCAACCAAAAAACTTCTGGATGACATGAAATTCCAGTGGCCCAGAACCCCGGATGAAGTAAAAGAGATCTCTTTTCAGCAGGTAGAATGGCTCCTTCAGGGGTTGGAAATTGAACAGAAAAAAGCACATCACCAGGTAAAGATAACCGGTGAAAACAGTTGTTTCTGACAGTCGTGATAATGCCCTGGAAAGTGCCAAAAAAGCCTTTAAAACCGGCATTTTGCAGAGTATGAAATAACGTGAAACGGTAGAAAAAAGCCTCAAAAAATGGTATAATTTTCCTATCATAAACACGAGGAAAAAAGCATGACTGAGCACGAGGAATTACTGATTCTGAGAGCTCTTGCAGCGAAGCAGGCTCTGGAGCTGGAAGCAAGCAAAAAGATCATACAAGAGCGTGATGAGAAGATCCGCAGACAGAATATTCAGATTGACAACATGATCCAGGCGCTGCTTCATGCCCGGAAAAAACTGTTTGGACCATCCACTGAGGTTACTCAGATGGATGGTCAGCTGTCGTTGTTTGAATCTGTCCAGGAACTTGCCGAGCAGCTGAACCTTTCAAAAGAAAAGATCACCGTGAAGCCATATACCAGAACACCACGCCAGCCGGGAGTACGCCAGGAAATGCTGGCAGGCTTTCCTCAGGAAGTTGAGGAATACGTTCTTCCGGTAGATGAAAAATGCAGTGTCTGTGGCGGAGAGATGAAAGTGGTGGGAAAACGTGTTGTACGCACAGAGGTTGAATTCCGTCCGGCCAAACTTATCCTGAAACAGATCGTCCAGCAGATAGCCAAGTGTACAGAATGTGGGGAAGAAGACAGCCCAAATGAAAAATGCCATTTCCAGAAAGCAGCTGTTCCAGTGCCACCGCTGGCACATTCAATTTCCACGCCATCCCTGATAGCCCAGATCATGTACCAGAAGTTTGCAATGGGACTACCATTAGCCAGACAGGAGAAAGACTGGTTTCGTCTTGGACTGGTACTTTCCAGAAGCAACATGGCGAACTGGATCATCCGCTGCAGCCAGGAATGGCTGGAACCGGTTTACTGGAGGATCCATGAGAAGCTGTTGGAATGCGGACTACTCCATATGGATGAAACCCGGATCCAGTGTAATAAGGAAGAGGGAAAGCTTCCAAGCAGTGAATCTTTTATGTGGTTAATGCGCAGTGCAGTAAGTGAAGATATCCAGGGAGCATTCTTCTATTATTCCCGCAGCCGGAGCGGCGAGAATGCCCGGAAGCTGCTGGATGGGTTTAAAGGGTATCTGATCACGGATGCTTACGCTGGCTACGACAAGGTGCCGGATATAAAGAGAGCCCTGTGCTGGGCACACTGTCGCAGGTATTTTGTGGAAAGCATTCCATTGGATACAAAAGGAAAAGAGATCCCCGGTTCCAAAGGTGCCGAAGGAAGAGAATACATCGATCTTCTCTTCAAGGTTGAAGATGAGATCAGGGATCTCCCTTATGAAGAGAAAAAACAGAAGCGTCAGGATGCGTCACAGCCAATCCTTGATGCCTTTTGGGCGTGGATAGAAAAGACCTCTGCGATGCACACGACCAATGAAAAACTTACGCAGGCACTGGGCTACTGCCAGAACCAGAGAAAATATCTGGAGACATTTCTGGAAGATGGTCGCATTCCGCTCAGCAACAATTATTGTGAGGCAAATATAAAACCATTTGCAACCGCAAGGCGAGCCTGGCTGTTTGCAGATACTCCCCGCGGCGCATTTGCAAACGGAGTATTATACACTCTGGTGGAAAGCGCCAGAGCCAATGAGTTGGATACCTATGAGTACCTGAAATATCTGCTCACAGAAATGCCAAACAATCATCATCTGGAAAATCCGGACGTTATTGATCAACTCCTGCCCTGGGCAAAAGAATTACCGGAGCAGTGCCGCTTGAAAAGAAGCCGAAAAAAATGCCTCAAACAATGATGTATGCATTATAGCAGGAAAATTGCCTTTTTGCACTACGCCATGTTTTGAGGCACTTACTCAAAAAATAGCTGACAGCATAGACGTTCTTGAACAAAGCATCATGAAAAAACCTTATTATGGAATGATGATCAAATATTTTAGCAATTCTGCAAACGAGCCAATTGATGATATTATGTCAATCAGTACATATGAGTACGAAAAAAGACGGTTAGATAAGAAACTGAAGAAACAAATGGAACTGAGTGAAAAATAAGAAGATAACTTTAAGTAACCGGTGCTTAGATGGCACATGAAGAATACCATTGGTGCCAGTCACCATTAAATCGCAAAAAAAATGATTAAAAAATATTAGAAAAAAACGATCTGCAAAGCTGATTTGTTCAGCAACTTGTGATATACTGGAGCCACGGGAAACCGTGGCTCCAACTTTCTATGTTTTAGAGCGTTTCACGGTATCAGATGTTTGATCTAATTTATTATAATTCTGAACAAGGAGAACCGATTTTGCCAAAATTAATTATCAACAAGCTTGGTCCTGTTGAGTATTGTGAGCTGGATTGCACACAGTTTATGACGTTTACAGGATCTCAGGCTTCCGGAAAGAGTACGATTGCAAAAGCAATCTATTATTTTAGAACAATCAAGGATGACATAACAGAGCTTGCAAAAAGCCAGGCTTTATCAGCTACTCCTGCGAGTGGTTCGAAAAATCTGTTTGCTGCTGATGCGAACATATCTTTAAAAAAAGCCCTGGAAAACTATCTGCGTGAAAAATTTTTACGAACCTTTGGATCTTCCTGGAGTATGCCAAATTCCATGTATATGGAATATCGTTTTACAGAAACCTGTTCTGTAAAAATTTCTTTAAAAGAAGGAAACGCGTATTCTACACCGAATTATATCTGGATTACACTCAGCTATGATCTGTGCCATTTTTTTAAAAGGAATAATCATACGCTGTCGGTTACACCGCTTGGAATCGCCGAGGACGATTTACGGCGTTTTCAGACAGAACTCTATCAGATTTTTGATGACTCCTCTTCTGTTGTATATATTCCAGCTGGACGCAGCATGATTACGCTGCTTTCACAGCAGTTGAATTATATTTATGCAACCATGGACGACATGCAAAAACGTTCTCTTGATATCTGCACAAAAGATTATCTGGAGAGAATTCTAAAATTAAAGCCGGAATTTGCAGATGGAATTCAGGGGTTAACTTTTTTAAAAACAGGACATTCCGGTCTGTCGCCAGCGCTGATATCGCAGGCGCAGAATCTTTCTCAGAAAATTCTGCGTGGCACATACCGCTACAGCAACGGAGAAGAACAGATTGTGCTGGATGATGGAAAATATGTAAAAATCAATTTTTCCTCTTCTGGTCAGCAGGAATGTGTCTGGATTCTGAACCTTTTATTTTACTATTTCATTCAGCAAAAAGACATTTTGTTTATTATTGAAGAGCCGGAATCTCATTTATTCCCGGAATCTCAAAAATATATCACTGAATTGATCGCACTGGTAAACAATTATAAAAACTCTATCGTGTTAACGACGCATAGTCCCTATGTACTTGGAACCTTAAACAATTTATTGTATGCAAAAACACTGCCGTCCAGCCTGACCCGCGAGGCCAGCAAAATCATTCCGGAATCTTTATGGCTGGATTACCATACTTTCAATTCCTGGTTTGTGAAAGATGGAATGGTTGAAAATTGTATGGATTCTGAGATCCACATGATCCAAAATGAACGAATCGATGAGATATCACAGGTTATCAACAATGAATTTGACAGTCTGCTGGAACTGCAGAATACAGAAAGTGTGGTGGATGAATGCCATTAAAGGGATTTGCCTCTTTATGTGAAAGAAACGCCAGAGAAATTGTATCACGCGATAAGAAAAATTCACAATATCATAAAGCGATTAATTCTTCTGGTTCCGAAGTAACGCACTACCAGATTGATGGTGTTGTAATAAAAAATGGAAACCGATGTGATTTTCTTCTTATAAACGAAACTTCTAAAAATGCCTATCTGATTGAATTAAAAGGTTCCGATTTAACCAAAGCCGCCCGGCAGCTGGAAGCTACAGCAAATGCGCTGCATGCAGAACTCGCCCAATACCAGCTCCAATACCGCATCATCGCAAACAAATGTAAAACGCAGGAAATACAATCCAGCGCCTATCGCAAATATATGATACGCTGGAAATCACGGCTGGTACAGAAAACGGGGGTTATGGAAGAAAAGATTTAGCTACCATCCATGCATGAACCACCCATTTTACGAGTATACTACTGGAAAAGAGGAACGGAAATGAAGATAATGTCAAAAATTTATGATCAGAGAATCAACAGCTGGAATGTATATGTTGAGAGCTCCTTTGGCGAATATCTGCAGTTTGCCAAGAAAATTATCCATAATAATGATCTCCAGCGAAAAAGAGTGAAAACTTCTAAGACAATTTATTCTCTTCTGAAAAGCGATTTGCAGCAGGGCTGTATCATGCCGCCTCTTGTTCTGGCACTTACGGAAATCGGCGTGCTGGATCCGCAGAATCCGGATGAAGAAAAACTGCTGGCTTATATTAATGAAAACAGTGAAAATGTATTAATATTGGACGGTTTGCAAAGAACCTATACCCTGATTGACGCAGACGATGAAATGAAGCTGAAAGAGCAAAAGGAATATGAAAAATTTCTGAACAACAAGCTGCGGCTGGAAATTTATGTGGAGATTAATAAATTCGGCATCTTGTACAGAATGCTTACTTTAAACACAGGCCAGACACCGATGTCAGCCCGACATCAGCTGGAAATGCTCTACAGCAATATGCTTGACACGGAAATTGATGGAGTCCGGCTGATTACCGATAAGGAAGGAAAAGCGGATCCGGATGAAAATGAATTCATTTTCAAAAATGCAATCGAAGGATTTAATTCTTACATGAACCGAAATGAACTGCCATTGGACAGACAGGATATCCTCGATAATGTGAAAGTATTGGAACATATGGCAGACGAAAATATTGCAGAGGATCTGTTCAAGGAGTTTCTGGAAACTTACATTAAGATTTTTACAACGTTACGAAAAATCACAGAAAATCATGTCGTTACAGAAGAAGATTTGCAGGAATATCAGATCAGCGAATCGCCTTTTGGCAAGAAAGTAAGCAAGATCTTTTCCAGTTCGCAGGCACTCACAGGTTTTGGCGCTGCAGCAGGCAAAATGAAGGATCTGGGCATCATCAGATCGCTTGCCGATTTTGCCGACATGCTGGAAAAGCTGGAAGAAAACAACGATGGTTATGCCTGGATGATGGAGCTGCTTGCAAAGTTGGACTCTATCAAAAGTTCCTCTAAAAAGATTGGCAATGCGCAAAGAATGTTTTTTCAGTATTTTTTCAGAGAGTTGTTTAACACAGAAAGTGATTCTTACCTGAATTTGGAAGATGCCGTTCAGAATGGATATAATAAATACTATAGTCAGGTGATCTGATATGTTTTTAAAGTTTAAAGATTCCGAAGAAGAAATCTGCACCATGCAATATAACGCGGAAGATCATGTGTTTTTTCTGCAGAATAAAGAAAATAAAACAATCTGCACGTGTGCTTCGAAACTGGATCTGGATTCCACATACGACCCGTCACACTATGAATATTTATTTTTACACAACGAACGGGAGGAATACTCCGAAAACAGTATTTTTCAAGTATGCGTAAGCAGGCAGCGAATCGGCTGGATTTTTCCACTCCAGGCGCTGCTGTCCACAGAGCATGATTATGCGGAAAATCCGTTTTTTCTTCGGTATGCCTATGTAGCGTTTTACCTGTTATTAAACAATATCCAAAGTAAGAATGAGAAAGAAATCTCTTCTGAAATATTTCTGGAAGACTTTTATGATGACTCATTGACAGTTCTTGTTCTGGATCACGATAATATCGCGAAGCTGGACGAGCCATTCCATATCAAGGATTATACCGTCAGCCTGTATCAGCAGGGGTATTCCTGGTCCGGCAAAGGAAATCTGGATTCGCAGATCGAAAAGCCGGATAAAAAGATCCATTTGAAGCCCCTCGCGAAAGAACTGCAGGGAACGACCTACATTGACACACTGTTTGAGAAGGAAATTCCAAAGACGCAGGAAGCATTTGCGAGATTTCACACGTATTATCAGATCATCGAAATTCTGATCTCCGTGGTGTTTGAGGACAAGTTTAAAAAGTTCGTGAATCAGCTGAATACCAATACAGCGTCCTTATTTGACCAACGGGATGAACTTGGAAATATGGTTCTTGAAAAACAGCGGGTGAAATGGCTTTTCTCGGAATACGTTTCGCTTCCACAGCAGGATAAAAATATTCTCAACGAATGCTGCAGGAAGCTGCTTCAGGAAAATCAGAAGAAAACAGGGGCAGAAATGGCAGAAAATCTGTATTCTGTAAGATGCCTGCTTGTACATAGTATGTATATGTTAAACGAGGATTCCCATGCGTTGCTGGATGAGGTGAATAAAGCGTTTCTGGACGTGATTATGGATATGCTGCTGACGTTTCGGACGTAATGTAAAATCATCCGGCAAGGCGGAACTTGAAACGAGAATCACATCTATTCCGATGCAATTCTCGTTTCAAGTTCGTTGATAAAAAATTGCAGGAAACGAAACCAGCAGATAGGAAAAACGTAGAAATTAATGTTAGAACACAAAGTGAAATTTATCACATAAATGAAGCTGTGTTTACTGAATTAGAAAAAGAAGTTAAAGATATTTTTTCCAATGAAGAATCACAGGAAAAATTTAAAGAAAAGCTATTTAGATATTACAACAATGAGTGTATTAATCTGAGAGAACTGCTTGAATTATTGGGAAAAATGAAATTACATGATTAAAGAATTTCTGATATGGTGGAGAGTCTGGAAGAATCGGACATGGACTATGACGATGGAGCAGAAACCATAGTGCTCTATACCAAAGGGAAGAAAGGTAAGATATCGGAAGAAATTCGCCAGTTTCTACATTATATGGAATATACAAATCAAAAGAATGCAGTAAATGAGGATTTGAAAGACATCCAGCAGATGGTGGATGTGGTGAAGCGGGATGGAGGTGTCGTTGAGATGTATGAAGAGGCCCTTTTATCTCCTGATATTTCTTGGGACGAGCTTTGCGCTGTAAATAGGAAAAATTTGCCACCTAAATTATACAAGTATCAGAGCTTTTTCCAGGGTGATGGAAGAGAGAATATTTATTGGATAAGAAATGTACAAGGGGAATTATTTGAAATGTATACAGATATGTTTCTTATAGAGTATATTATTTTGGCAATGCATATGAATAGCCAGGGAATGGTGTCTGATAATGTACTGGATGAACTTAAAAATAATGTGCAATTGATGAAATAATCAAGAAAAGTACATTGGAGGTAATGGGATTGGACTTTTTGGATGCTTCAAGACAGTGGTATTATGGGAATTTCAATTCTGGTGATATTTTAGAAAAGGTAAATAATGCAATTTCACGTAATATTGTTGTCTGCCGACCAGAATTGATATGTATACTTGCTGACATGGTGAGTAAGGAGCCCTGTGTATATTGGAACCGTGAGGTTTTTGAAGCGACGGAAAAGAATTTACAAAATATAGTACAGCAGGGAAAGCCAATTATTATTGATGAAGATATTTTTGAACTATTTTTAGCTGGGTATAATACCTATATGCAGATAACGAATGTAATAAATGATCTGTCTGGGGTTAATGATAGTCCGGCAATGAAGAATAGGCAATACCGAATCCCGACGTATGTTTCGATTGTTGAAGGGTGTATGACAAATTTATATCGTTTTATAGCACTTCTTCTTAATCAAATTTCGGAAAAAGATTATGCATCAACATACAAGTTAAAACCACTTTGTGAAATTTTAAATAAGAATGGATTCAATGCACTTACAGATGCAGTTGATATAAACATTCGCAATGCAATTAATCATGGTGGAATCCTGTTTAGAGAAGATGGTAAGAGAATTGATTTTCATTATACAGAGAACAGACGGAGTGTATCCTGTTCACTGATGGATTATGAATTTGAGCAGTTGATTAATAAAGTTTATGATATGGCAAGTGCGATCGTGTTGGGAATTACCGTTTTTTTGAATAATAATTGGAATGTTATACGCGTAAATGGTTCAGAGAAAAGTTTTGTTGCGTTCAGTCTATTTGGCATGAAACTAAGTATTCCAACAATTCGTTGTCGTTATATTAGTGAAGTGCCTGCCTGCAATCAGCTTAATGCAGTGTTTTGGATTGCGAATTCGGATAGAGCGTATATTTCCCAAACTGCAATTCAATTAGCAATGTTGATTTATTCTGAATATAATGATTTCGACAAATATCTTATTTCTTTTAGTAATGAACGTTTAGCAAATAGTTGGCTGCGTTTTACCAATCAAGAGGTATACGATATGATGAATCGGAAACGTGAAATTCCAGAAGTTTTTAAGGAAGTAATTAATAATAAAGAAGTTGTTATTTTTAATCCATCCACAGAGCAAATTGATTTGCAGAAAATTAAGTATTTTCGATTTCCAAATTATCAAAGTGATTCCTATAAGATAAATCAAATAGAAGATGCAAGTCTGACAGACAGAAAGCGACTTAGATGCCATTTATATATAGGAAATATTTCTTCAAAAGAAGAGATTATGGCGATAATTCGAGAAAGTATTGAATGGTTGAAGACTGTTAAAAATGTAGATTCTCCAACAATACATCGAAAAAACGGCGAAATGGAGGCGGATTCCCTTTATATTAATGTCTATCGATATGATGCGCGCCAGAATAAAGAATTATATCCAAATAATCAAAATTTTGTCTGCTTTGTTGACTATAATTTAACCGGTGAGACTACTTTGGTTAATGGAAGTTTACCATCAATAATATGGAAACAGCTATATCATGAAAAAATCGGTAAAATGGATATTGCATGGAGAGAAGCGAAATATACAATTAGGCATATTTCTAAAATAGGTGTAAATGCCCCATGTCCATGCGGAAGTGGCAAAAAATTTAAAAAGTGCTGTAAAGGTAAAGGAATATACGATTAATCTTAAGATAAGAAAGCTATCTGGAAAATGGTGGACGTTGTGGCTAAGAGGAGGGGGCTAATGCTTCTTATATATGCATATATAGAAAAATACAAAAATTATGAGCATCAGGAAATTACTTTTGATACGTCATATTCGGTGTGTTTTGAAAATGGAATTCTTCAGATCACCTACAACGGAACACCGATGTATCAAAACTTGTATCATAAGGGAAAACCTGATAATCTGCATATTCTTATTGGAAAGACCGGTTCTGGCAAAACGAATCTGTTGCAGTTGATAGGTGCAAAAAAGGATTCTCGGACACATCGTAGGTGGAGTGGAGAACCAGATTCATATTTTTTGCTGTATAGCATCAGTGAAACAGAATTTTTTCTGGAAATATGTAATGTGGATATCGGACAGTTTTCCAATAAACGGGCAGGGAAAGATTCCTCAATTCCTAAAAGCATCCAAGAGAATGCTGCACGGATGGACTCTATAAACTCAGTGCGTTTTACTATTCCGCGTGCACTTGCAGTTGGTGAGTCTATATCTGATTTTTCTATTATACAGGAGTATGGCGCAAGGCCAATGGTGAAGGAGCCAGTTCGTGATTTTACTACTATTATCAATTGTTATGATATAAATTCATTTATAAAACCACCATATGAGGATGAAAAGGAAAAATATGATGATTTTAATAATGATTGGATTGGCCGCATGGTTGTTCCATATCATAGAACTTCACTTTGGAAACTTTGTGATTACATACGTGATTATATTGCAAGTGTAGAGCGAGGATCATTAAAACGAGAAGTTTCCTTTGTATTATCCACACATAATTTTGCGGATAATTATCCGATTAAGCTTTCTAATGCGGTTGAAGATGATTATTGGACATTTTTCTCATTAGAACGTGACCAGCGTATCGCATCACTTGACAAAAATGTAGCGGAGAAAATGAAAAAAAAGAAAAAACAGGTTGAAAAGCTTACACAACTTCCCAAAAAAGAATTATTTATACACGATTTATGGACAGATTATGCTATGTATCTTCGTAAATGGGTTTCTAAAATACAAAATTTCAATGAGGAAGAAACAATACCTGAGGATAGACTGGATTATTCTGGTGAGTATGATGTTTATCAGGAGTTTTTGGACTATTATACAGAAAAAGAGTATAAAGAAGATATTGATCCGAAAGTACTTCCAGACGGCAAACCAATGTCAATTGTCAAAAGATGCACCTGGTTAGCGGAGTACATTGATCGAATTGATAATGGAAATCCACACGGTATAATATGGCAAATTATAGACGACATCAAAGATATTGGAACCATTCTGAGAAAGTTGGATGACAAATATTTTACTATAGATACCTGTACGATACCCGTGGTTGACATGGTGCTTCCCGAATACAAAGAATTATTTAGTGATCTTTTTGAAAGGATGGAGCAATATATACCGGATGATGCAGGAATATTCACAGAAAGGTTACTGCCATACAGCTTTACGCATCTGAGTACAGGGGAATTTCAGTATGCAAAGGTATTAGGCGGACTTGATCAGAACTTAACAATTGCTCATTCCGACCATAGGAGATTTGATAAAATCATATTGCTGGATGAACCAGAAGCGTATATGCATCCCGAACTTGCCCGGCAATTTATCAAGCGTGTATACGATATCGTTGGCAAACACAAGAAGCAGGGGACGGTTCAAATCATTATTGGAACACATTCTCCGTTTGTGGTTTCTGATGTGTGTGCGGATAATATTACCAGATTGACGATTGATTCAGAGTCAGGTAATGCGGTGGTGTTGCGTGGTTCTGAAAAAGAGTATTTTGGAGCAAATCTTTATACAATTTTTGCGGATGGTTTCTTTCTGGATTATACGATTGGTGAATATTCCCGCTATTGGCTGCAGGACAATCTAGATTATGTACGGGAGTTGGAGGAGAAAGAGACTTTAACAGAAGATGAGTGTCAATATATAAAATCATTAAAACTATTTGTAATGCACATAGGTGATCCACTGATAAGGCGGGCTTTTGAGGTCTGTTTAGAAAGCATTGGAGGCAGCATATGATTCAAATACATATTGAGCCAGAAAGGCTTGAAGCAGCGAAAAAGGCACACGCAAATGCTATTGTGAATTATATCAGACTAAAAGATAATATGTATCAGCAGCAGTTATATGATAATATTGTAAAAGTTATGCCTCAGTGTTCTGATTTTGAGACTTTGAAACAGGCTGATAATTGGAACTGGTTAAGCGATTTCATTTTGGCAGATGTTGAAACACTGAAAAAAATCGTGATGAATAAAAATTTACTGCAATTTAAAGAATTCAAAATCATATACAGCTCAAAATTCTGTAGAGGTGCAACCGTATATGTGGATGAGAACACGAAATACAATGCATACACTCTGTGTGAAAATTTGAATATAACTGTGTGTCCGTACTGTGATGAGGAATATTTGGATATTCTTAAGCGTGATGGTGAAAAGACACTGCGTACATTGGAAATTGATCATTTTTATCCGAAGTCTGAGTATCCAGCTCTTGCAATGAGCTTTTTCAACCTTATTCCAAGCGGTCAAAATTGCAATGGTATTAAGAAAGAAGAGTTATTGGGGATGAACCCGTATGAATCAGACATTGAGGCATGTACGCATTTATATCCAGATTTTCCAATTGGGATGAATATGGAGAAAATCACAAATTCGGATTGTATAATCAAATTTCATCCGAAACAGGGGATGATACAGAATGTGAACAAGCTTCGATTGGAAGAGCGTTATGAAAGACATAAGGGCATAGCTCGTAAATATATTACAAATCTTCAGATTTATTCAGATGAAAAAATTGAAGAGTTTGTTAAAATGGGTGTCTTTGCATCAAAAGAGACTGCGTATCGTGATTTGTTTGATATACCTCTGCCAGAGGATACGGATCAAAAACTTCTTACAAAGCTTAGACGCGACATAGTTGGCAAATGATTAAAATAATAAAAAGGGGATTTTACAGAATGAAAAACTACCGTGCAGAATTAACTGGTGTTTTTGGTGATCCGGTGGATGACAATCCTACTGGCGTAGTGGAAGAAGCGGCGTTTGCTGCGAAAAAACTGAATTACAGATACCTGACGGTTAAGGTTCGGCCAGAAGACCTTCAGAAAGCCATGGATAGTGTAAGAATTTTTGGAATGAAGGGAATTAATCTTACCATGCCGCATAAGATCAAGGTAATTCCATATCTGGACGAGCTAAGTCCTGCGGCAGAGATTATTGGCGCGGTGAATACCGTGATTCAAAAGGATGGAAAATTATACGGTGAAAACACAGACGGCAAAGGTTTTGTGATCGCTTTGAAAAATTCCGGCGAGACTTTGGAGGGAAAAACGGTTACGATTCTGGGCGCTGGCGGTGCAGCCCGGGCGATTGCAGTGGAGTGTGCATTAAATGGCGCAGCCCATATCAATATTGTCAATCGAAGCAGCGAAAAAGGTATGGAGCTGGCTGTATTGATCCGGGAGAAGACAGGCAGCAGTGCGAAATACCTTAACTGGACAGGAAATCTGACAATTCCTGCGGATACAGATATTTTGATCAATGCTACTTCAATCGGATTTTCACCAAATGTAAATGACAGACCGGATATAGATTATTCTTCTTTGACAGGAAAAATGTGTGTATGCGATGTTATTTTTAATCCTGCCCAGACTCTTTTTCTGAAAGCAGCAGCCGAAAATGGTGCCAAAACAGTGACCGGGCTGGGTATGCTGGTACAGCAGGCTGCATTGAATTTTACCCTTTGGACAGGAGAAGAGGCACCGGTGGATGTGATGGAAGAAGCATTAAAGAGGGAGTTATAAGAAAATGAATTTATCCAAAATACATCATATTGCTATTATTGTGTCAGATTATGAGATTTCCAAAGATTTTTATGTAAATAAGCTGGGATTCTCCGTTATTCGTGAGAATTATCGCCCAGAGCGTAAGGATTGGAAATTGGATCTTCGTGTAAATGAATACACAGAGCTTGAAATCTTTGCAGAGCCAACCCCGCCGAGGCGTGTGAACCGGCCAGAGGCCTGTGGTCTGCGCCATCTTGCTTTTGGAGTGGAGAGCGTGGAGCAAACAGTACAGGAACTGGCAGCAGTAGGAATTTTGTGTGAACCGATCCGGACAGATGATTACACTGGGAAAAAGATGACATTCTTCCAGGATCCGGACGGGTTACCACTGGAACTGCATGAATAAAGAAACGTGTGAATAAGGAGACTCCTGTAACTGCAAAGTAGGAATTGATAAATAAGGAACGTGATAGTACTTGCAAACAAAATTATGTTTTGATGTTGTTCATTATAATTATACAGAGCGGCTCTATAATCTGAAAGCGGAAGCTGTAGGCGTCGTAAAGGGCGAAAAGCACTTTCCGGTATTTGGTGGAAACCAGATTTTTAAACCACTTAGTAAATCCAAACCATTTTCCACCCCTTTGTTTGCCTATGCGGAAGTATTCTGGTCAAATATTATAAATAAATATTTTATGCCAGCGCCGTTGTATCAGCTGGCTTTTTGTCATGGATATGAGGAGGAGACTCAGAAGTATTATGATTATGGGACTGCGGTTCCTGTAATCTATAATGAGGATGAGCAGCTGTTGAATCTTCTGGAATTTTTTCGGAAGTATCCGGATGAGAAAGTGGATATTGACCAGTATGAGAATTACTGCATGATGTTTTATGATTATACGGATATTCTGGAAGCTTCTTATTTTCAGACACATAAAGAGATGGCAGAGCAGCTTGTTATGCAGATTCTGGTTTCTGTGTTGAAGGGAGATCAGAATTACCATTATGAGAATATTGCTTTTGTATGCGGAAAAGATGGGGAGATTCGTAGGCTGGCGCCTATGATTGACCATGAATTTTCCACATATTTTATATTCCCGGAGAATTCTGCACAGCACATGTACTGGTACAGTGAATTGATTCGTTCCATGGAGGGACACGAAGTGCAGGAATATGAATACGATTGTCTGAAAAATCCAAAGGAACGGCAGATGATGGAAAAAAGTGCAGTGTGTCTGCATAAGAATCTGAGTTATATCCGGGAGCATTTCCCAGAAGTTACTGGGGAATTTCTGGAAAAATTAGATTGCCTGGAGCATGATCTGGAGGAGAATCCGTTCGCTTTTTATGTGCAGAGAAATGAGGAATATCCGGAAACGGCGAATTCTTACGCTTATATGGCGGGGAAAGCCAGATATAAGGATCACGACGAAGAGCAGGCGAAGCTTCTGGAAGAAAAGTACGCTTCCAGAGAAAAAAAGGTGGATTTCCAGGCCCTGAATCTATCACTTGTGAAAGAAATACGGGGAATTATACTGCTTTTAAAGGGAATTTTGTGTAAAACAAAATGTCATAAAGCAGAGGAGAAAAATATTGAGAAACCTTACAAATGTGTGGAGAAGAAGCAGAATAATATAGAAGAAAAACAAAATAATAATGTAGAAGAAAAGCTTCAGCAGATATTGTCAGATATTCAACAGAACTGTACCGAAGAAAATCTCTGGAATGCGGTGATGGCATTCCAGAATTATCCGTTTTATACTGCTTCTGGTCTTCCCTTCCAATATAAACTAAAGATCGGGAAAAACGGCACATACAACAAAGAATTGTTGATCGACCGCCGTGAAAATAGCAAGACCTTATCCTGGAGCAGCATAAAAATGGCATTTCGGAACAGTCAGAAAATATCTGGCGAAGTGAAAAGGCCGAAAGCGCTGGGCGATATCCGTGGAATTTCCTATATTTATCCGTTGTTCTGGAAATTTGGGCTGATTCAGGTGCCGGAAGAAGTAGCCCGAAAAATGCGGGGAGAATAATAAGCGGTTCTTTAATGTACTTGACTTTCTTTTCTTTCTTTTTTATAATAATAGAGAAGAAAGAAAAAGAAAGAAGAAAGAAACAAAAGAGATAAAAGCAATAAGAAAATATGAAAGAAAGGGGGAAAGAAATTCTATTGTTCGAGAATCAGAATGTTGAATTTAAGCAAGAGTATGTACCAGATATCAGGAAAGAAGTGATGGGCTTTGTAAATGCTGAAGGCGGAACTATATTTGTAGGAGTCAGAAAAGACGGAGCAGTTTTGGGCGTAGCAGATCCGGATGGAGTAATGTTGCAAATTGTAAATTCATTGAAGGATGCATTAGTGCCAGATGTGATGCCATTTGTAAAAGTTAATACAGTTGAAATGGAAGGGAAAATAGTTGTTGAAATTGATGTAACAACAGGAACTAATCGTCCTTACTATCTCAGAGAAAAAGGGTTAAAACCTAGTGGCGTATATGTAAGAAAAGGAAGTTCTACACAACCGATGACGGAAGAGGGAATTCGGGAAATGATACTTCAAAATAGCAGACGCTCTTTCGAGCTGTGTAGAAGTATGAACCAGAATCTGACTTTTGAGACATTTGAAAATGAAATGAAACGGCGGTCAATAGAAATTGGACCTTCGCAAATGAAAACACTCAAATTACTTGGGGAAGATGGACTATATACAAATCTTGCGTTGCTGTTATCTGAACAGTGCGAAACAACGACCAAAGTTGCACTTTTTCAAGGTACGGATAAGGAAATATTTCGAGATAGAAGAGAATTTAGCGGGTCCATTCTTAAGCAGTTGGAAGAAGTATACCAGTTTATTAATTTAGCCAATAAAACGAAAGCAACATTTTACGGATTGGATAGAACAGATTTCAGAGATTATCCAGAAGAGGCGTTAAGAGAGGCTCTTTTAAACAGTATTGTTCATAGGGATTATTCTTTTAGTGGCAGCAACTTGGTGAATATCTATGAGAATAGAATTGAGTTTGTTTCTCTTGGAGGTCTTGTACCTGGACTGGAATTACAGTCTATTTTTCTTGGTGTCTCACAATCACGAAATCCAAATCTTGCAGCGATATTTTATCGAATGAGATTGATTGAAAGTTATGGTACAGGAATTGGAAAAATAGAGAGGGCATACAAAAATTATCAATCTCAACCGGAGTTTGAAACTGCGAAGGGAGTTTTTCGGGTGACGCTTCCAAATAGAAATGAAGAATGTGATGGAAAGATTCAGTCGAATAACAGTATGGAAATCGAAGATTCATTGAATGAGCAGAAAAATCTTATCCTTCAGTATGCGAGCAAGAAGGGGAGTATTACAAGAAAAGAAGTTGAGAATCTAATCGGTTCCGGAACAACAAAAGCATTTCGACTTATCAAAGAACTCTGTGAAGAAAATCTGCTAGAACGGGTAGGAAAAGGAAGACTAAGCACTTATATCCTCAAATGAAAGAAAGTGTGTGACTCAATCAAACGAATCACACACTTTTTTTAACCAATTTCTTTTAGAACTGTGGAAATATGCTTCTTACTGCAGCTTCTTCCCCTGCTCAAATTTCGGCTCGCAGGTCAGTTCCACGCCAAGCTTACGGAAGGAAAGGATATCCACGGAAGACAGCATAACAGAGGTATGTGCCTGGCAGCCTTTCAGCTTCGGAATCTGCTCCAGGGCAAGGCGGGCATCCGGGTTGGTAGCGGCACTGATGGAAAGTGCGATCATAGTCTCATCCATATGAAGACGAGGGTTCTTGCTTCCCAGGTAGTCTGTTTTCAGCTCCTGGATCGGATGGATGGCATCCGGGGAGATCACATGCTTCTCGTGGTCGATTCCGGCAAGTTCCTTCAGGACATTCAGAAGGAGAGCTGAGGAAGCACCAAGGAGATCAGAGGTCTTGCCGGTGATGATCCGTCCGTCATCCAGTTCCATGGCAGCAGCCGGAGCACCAGTAGCCTTCTCACGCTCAAGGGCAGCCGGAACAACCTTGCGGTCCTCCAGTGTGGCATGAGCCTGTTTCAGAAGAAGCTCGATCTTGTAAACCTCTTCCTCTGTGCCGGTACCGGAAAGAAGGGCGTCCATGCTCTTATAATATCTGCGGATGATCTCCTGACGGGAAGCCTCCTGGCAGACTTCGTCGTCCACGATACAGTTACCAGCCATATTGACACCCATATCTGTAGGGGATTTGTATGGGCACTCGCCCATGATCTTCTCGAACATTGCCTGTACTACAGGGAAAATCTCTACGTCACGGTTATAGTTGACAGTGGTCTCACCGTATGCTTCCAGATGGAACGGGTCGATCATATTGACATCATTAAGGTCAGCGGTAGCTGCCTCATAAGCCAGGTTTACCGGATGCTTCAGCGGGATATTCCAGATCGGGAAAGTCTCAAACTTGGCATAGCCTGCGCTGATGCCTCTCTTGTATTCATGGTAAAGCTGGGAAAGGCAGGTGGCCATTTTTCCGCTTCCAGGTCCTGGTGCTGTGATGACAACCAGCGGACGGGTGGTCTCGATATAGTCATTCTTACCGTATCCCTCATCGCTTACGATCAGGGAAGTATTGCTCGGGTAACCTGGGATATTATAAAGAACATAAACCTTGATTCCAAGCTTCTCCAGACGCTTCTTGAATGCATCTGCGCTGTCCTGTCCGGAGTAACGGGTGATGCAGACGCTTCCTACATAAAGGCCCCTGCTGGTAAATTCATTCATCAGACGGAGTACATCCTCATCATAGGTGATGCCAAGGTCGCCGCGGACTTTATTTTTCTCAATATCAGGTGCGCCGATTACAATTACGATCTCGGCCTGGTCCGAAAGCTGCATCAGCATACGGAGCTTGCTGTCCGGCTCAAATCCTGGAAGAACACGGGAAGCGTGGTAGTCATCAAACAACTTGCCTCCAAATTCCAGATAAAGCTTGTTGTCAAATTTGCTGATTCGCTCACGGATGTGCTCGGACTGCATTTTCAGATACTTGTCATTATCGAATCCAATTTTTTTCATTCTGCCTTTCCTCTCTCTTTCTCTGGGCTGCTCTGTTACTGGTTCCTCATCCATTTATTATTTCGGCTCTGTATCAATAAAGTATACAGCTGTAAATATATGTGTACAGTTTCTGCGGCTATACAGGTACAGCTTCTATAATAATACAGGCATAAAGTATGCAGCAGATGCAGATCCGCACCTGCCGCAAAAAAACCATGTTCCTAGTATACTACAGATTTTCTTGTAAAAAAAGTATCTATTTGCTCCGAAATGTAAATTTTTTTGACCTTTTTTTCTCAAAAATTCAGAGGGTTTTCACAATATCCAGGTTGATTTATCCGGCGTTTATCTTTATAATAAAAAAGATAGTAAGGAGGAACGAAATGGATAATAATCTGGATAACAATCAAGGCGGACGACGCCCTGATAAAGGGGATCCCAGGAGAAACCAGGATCCAAACCGCAATAAGAAGAATCATCAGTCCATTCTGGCTTTTCTGATATGTCTTTTGGTTACTCTGGTGTGTTTCAGCCTGTTTACCAATATGCTGCAGGATAATTCCAGTGAGATTACGTATGATAAGTTTATTGATATGGTGAATAACGATGAGGTGAAATCGGTTACCCTTCAGTCTGATAACCTGACCATCGTGCCGAAGAAGCAGGTGAATCCTTATCAGGAGATCAGCTATTACACCAATCTGACAGAAGATGAGACTGCCCTTACCAAGCGTCTGGAAGGAACCGGCATTATTTTCAAATCTGAGCCGCCGGATGCGTTCGGGGAATTTATGGCAATGATGCTCAGTGTGCTTCTTCCATCTGTTCTGTTGTTTGTACTTCTTATGTTTTTCATGCGCCGTATGAACAAAGGCGGCGGTGGTATGATGGGAGTTGGCAAAAGCCGTGCCAAGGCTTATGTACAGAAGGAGACGGGAATCACATTTAAGGATGTGGCGGGTCAGGATGAAGCCAAGGAATCCCTGCAGGAGGTTGTGGAATTCCTTCACAATCCTGGTAAATACGTGGAGATCGGTGCCAAGCTTCCCAAGGGTGCACTGCTTGTAGGCCCTCCTGGTACAGGTAAGACCCTTCTTGCCAAGGCTGTAGCTGGAGAGGCACATGTACCGTTCTTTTCCCTTTCTGGATCAGAATTTGTGGAGATGTTTGTAGGTGTAGGTGCATCCCGTGTACGTGACCTTTTCGAGGAAGCGAAGAAGAACGCACCTTGCATTGTTTTCATTGATGAGATTGATGCCATCGGTAAGAGCCGTGATTCCCATTACGGCGGTGGCAATGATGAGCGTGAGCAGACCTTGAACCAGCTGCTTGCTGAGATGGATGGTTTTGATACTTCCAAGGGTCTTCTTATCCTGGCGGCTACCAACCGTCCGGAGGTTCTGGATCCGGCACTGCTTCGTCCGGGTCGTTTTGACCGCCGGGTTATCGTAGACAGACCGGATCTGAAGGGACGTATTGATATCCTGAAGGTTCATGCCAAGAATGTAAGATTGGATGATACCGTTGATTTTGAGGCAGTTGCCCTTGCCACATCCGGTGCAGTGGGATCAGACCTTGCCAATATGGTAAATGAGGCTGCCATCCTGGCGGTTAAGAATGGCCGTCATGCAGTTTCCCAGAAGGATCTTCTGGAATCTGTTGAGGTCGTGCTTGTTGGTAAAGAGAAGAAGGACCGCATTTTAAGTGCGCAGGAGCGCCGGATCGTGTCTTATCATGAGGTGGGCCACGCACTGGTAAGCGCCCTTCAGAAGGATTCCGAACCGGTACAGAAAATTACCATTGTACCTCGTACCATGGGTGCGCTTGGTTATGTAATGCAGGTTCCGGAAGAAGAGAAATACCTGAATACCAAGAAAGAACTGGAAGCGATGCTTGTGGGCTATCTGGGAGGCCGTGCTGCTGAGGAAATCGTCTTTGACAGTGTGACTACAGGTGCTTCCAATGATATCGAGCAGGCTACCAAGGTTGCCCGGGCTATGATCACCCAGTATGGTATGTCTGAGAAATTTGGCCTTATGGGTCTTGCCACCCAGGAGAACCAGTATCTGAATGGCCGTGCAGTTTTGAACTGCGGTGATAATACAGCCACAGAGGTTGACCATGAGGTTATGGAGCTGCTTCGTTCCTCCTATGAGGAGGCTAAGCGTCTGATCAGCAGCCACAGAGAAGCCCTGGACAAGATCGCGGCTTATCTGATCCGCAAGGAGACCATTACAGGCAAGGAATTTATGATCATTTTCCGTGCAGTAGAGAAGGGACTGGATGTGTCTGATGAACTGGATGCAGAAGGGCTGAAAGCACTGGATGCCGCCGTGAAAGGCGAGAGCGAAGCGCAGAGCGCAGCTGCGGGAAATGAAGAAACGAATGTAGTAGCAGGAAGTGAAGCACAGAATGCGGCAGCTGGAAATGAAGTACCGAATGCAGCAGCAGGAAGTGAAGCACAGAATACAGCTACAGAAACTGCTGTACAGCCTACAGCTACAGAAAATAAGAATGATGCAAGGTAACATGAAAATGGTATAAATATACCTGTTTCAGAGCCTTTTGAAATAGACTCTGAATCATTATGCTGATTATGCAAATAGCAGAACCGGGAGACGAGCTTTCCCGGTTCTTTTCAAAAGGAGGAATTTTATGTTCCTGATCGAAGAAGAATTGAAAAAGCTTCCTGGCAAGCCGGGCGTCTACATCATGCACGGGGAAAAGGACGAGATCATCTATGTGGGTAAGGCAGTCAGCCTGAAGAACCGTGTCCGCCAGTATTTCCAGAGCAGCCGGAATAAAGGGGCGAAAATTGAGCAGATGGTCACTCATATCACCAGATTTGAGTATATTGTCACCGATTCAGAACTGGAAGCTTTAGTGCTGGAATGTAACCTGATCAAGGAGCACCGCCCGAAATACAACACCATGCTGAAGGATGACAAAACCTATCCTTTTATCAAAGTGACAGTAAATGAGCCTTATCCCAGAGTGCTTTTTTCCCGTACCATGAAAAAGGACAAGGCGAAGTATTTTGGCCCATATACCAGTTCCACAGCAGTAAAGGATGTGATCGAGCTGGTAAGGAAGATCTATATGGTTCGTTCCTGTAACCGTACGCTGCCCCGGGACTGCGGCAAAGACCGCCCTTGTCTGTATTATCATATGAAGCAGTGTATGGCTCCCTGCCAGGGGAATGTAAGCGAAGAAGAGTATAAGAAAAACATTGCGCAGGTGCTTCATTTCCTGAATGGAAATTATAAAGAGACCATCGATCAGCTGACGGAAAAAATGATGGCAGCTTCTGAGGAGATGCGCTGTGAGGATGCAGCGGGCTACCGTGATCTGATAAACAGCATTAAACGGATCGGGGAGCGTCAGAAGATCACTACGTATGGGGAAGAGGACAAGGATATTATTGCGGTTGCCATGGATGAAAGTGAAGATCTGCGGGAGCAGGACGCAGTGGTGCAGGTATTTTTTATGCGTGGAGGCAAGCTGATCGGAAGAGATCACTTTTTCCTGCGGGTGGCAAGAGGAGACACCAAGGCACTGGTTTTGTCCAGCTTCCTGAAGCAGTTTTATGCAGGCACACCTTTTATTCCGGCAGAAATTATGCTGCAGACAGAGATTGAGGATGCACAGGTAATCGAAGACTGGCTGTCCAAACGGCGTGGACAGCGGGTTCATATCCGTGTGCCAAAGAAAGGTACCAAGGAGAAGCTGGTAGAGCTGGCAAAGGAAAATGCCTGGATGGTCCTTTCCAAGGACAGAGAGCGGATCAAGCGGGAAGAAGGCCGTACCATTGGCGCAGTAAAAGAAATCGAAGGATGGCTTGGGCTGAAGGATATTGTGCGTATGGAGGCTTATGATATTTCGAATATCAGTGGCTTCGAATCAGTTGGCTCCATGGTTGTCTACGAAAAGGGCAAGCCGAAGCGCAGCGATTACCGCAAATTTAAGATCAAATGGGTTCAGGGGCCAAATGATTATGCCAGTATGGAAGAGGTGCTTACCAGGCGTTTTACTCACGAATCCAAAGGGGAATACGACAGTTTTTCCGTGCTGCCGGATCTGATCCTGATGGATGGTGGCCGCGGGCAGGTAAACATTGCCCTGAAGGTGCTTGGAGAGCTTGGAATCCATATTCCGGTGTGCGGTATGGTAAAGGATGACAACCATCGTACCAGAGGTGTTTATTTCAATAATGTGGAGATTCCCATTGATACTTCAAGCGAGGGCTTTCATCTGGTTACCAGGATCCAGGATGAGGCCCACAGATTTGCCATCGAATACCATCGTTCCCTAAGAAGCAAGGAACAGGTGCGCTCTGTGCTGGATGACATTCCGGGAATCGGGGAAACCAGACGGAAGGCTCTTATGCGTAGATTCCGTTCTATAGAGAATATCAGGGATGCATCGGTGGAAGAATTAAGTCAGACAGAGTCTATGAATGTACAAAGTGCAGAGGCGGTGTACGCTTTTTTTCACAAAAGTGCCGGCAATGAACAATAACATTTTTCGCGCTTAATACTGTGCAGAATACAAGATTCAACATTGAAGTTATGCGATAAATTGTGTATAATAAAAAAGAATATGGGTAACCTTATTCGCCTCTGACATCATAGAAAGAAAAGGAGATAAAAGCATGAAGGGTGTACAGCTTACTAAGCTGGCGCAGGAATTGAATCTGACAAACCTGACGCCTGATATTGACTTTACGGAAATTTATGTGAAAACAGCAGAAATAAATCGTCCGGCATTGCAGCTTACAGGATATCTGGAGCATTTTGCAAACGAGCGTGTTCAGATCATCGGATATGTAGAATATACCTATCTGATGCAGTTAAGTGATGAGGAGCGGACATTCAAGTATGAGCGCTTTATCTCCAGCAAGATCCCATGTGTCATCTTCAGTACCATGACGAGACCGTCACAGGATATGATCGATCTTGCTTATAAATATAATGTTCCTACATTTGTGACAGAGAGAACCACTTCCAGTCTGATGGCGGAGATCATCCGTTGGCTGGGTGTCCAGCTGGCACCTTGTATTTCCATTCATGGTGTGCTTGTGGATGTTTACGGTGAAGGTGTTCTCATCACAGGTGAGAGCGGCATTGGAAAAAGCGAGGCTGCTCTTGAGCTGATCAAGCGTGGTCACCGTCTGGTAAGTGATGATGTTGTAGAGCTGCGTAAAGTGAGCGATGTTACACTGGTTGGTTCCGCACCGGATATCACCCGTCATTTTATTGAGCTTCGTGGTATCGGTATCATTGATGTTAAGACATTGTTTGGTGTTGAGAGTGTTAAGGATACCCAGTCTGTAGATCTTGTGATCAAGCTTGAAGAGTGGGATCGCGACAAGGAATATGACCGTCTGGGACTTCATGAGGAGTACACAGAATATCTTGGCAATAAGATCGTCTGCCATTCCCTTCCGATTCGTCCTGGCCGTAATCTGGCTGTTATCGTTGAATCCGCAGCGGTTAACCACAGACAGAAGAAGATGGGCTACAATGCGGCTGAGGAGCTGTACAAGCGTGTCCAGGCGAATATCGCAAGAAAGAGAGAAGAATAACCAGTCCCATAAAATAGACTGGAATTGAAACATAAAGATCAGAAAGGATGGAAATTTACAATGGGTATGTATTGTTTTGGTATTGACGTAGGAGGAACTTCCGTAAAATGTGGTCTGTTCCTTACCAATGGAACTCTGGTGGAGCAGTGGGAGATCCCTACCAGACTGGAGAATAATGGTTCTTCAATTCTTCCGGATGTTGCAGATGCGATCAAGACGAAGCTGGATGAGAGAGGTATCACAAAGGATAATGTAGATGGTGTTGGAATCGGTATTCCAGGACCGGTTAATGAGAATGGTGAAGTTCCTATGGCTGTTAACCTTCATTGGGGCTTTAAGGCCGTTGCAAGCGAATTAAGCGCACTTACCGGTCTTCCTGCAAAAGCTGCCAACGATGCAAATATCGCAGCTCTTGGCGAGGCATGGAAGGGCGCTGCAGAGGGCTCTAAGAACGTGATCATGGTTACTCTTGGTACTGGTGTTGGTGGTGGAATCATCATTGACAGCAAGATCATTGCAGGCCATCACGGTGCTGGCGGTGAGATCGGACATGCATGTGTGAACCACAATGAAGTACGTCCGTGTAACTGTGGCAACCACGGCTGTCTGGAGCAGTATGCTTCTGCAACCGGTATCGTCCGTGTGGCAAATGACATTATGGAGGAGAGCCAGGAGGACAGCAAAATGCGTCATGTAGAGAAGCTTTCCGCGAAGAATGTCCTTGACTTCTACAAAGAGGGAGATGCCCTTGCGATTCAGACAATGGAGAAGGTTGGCGATATTCTTGGAAGCGCACTTGCAATGTTTGCATGTGTTACAGATCCGGAAGCAATCGTTATCGGCGGCGGTGTATCCAAGGCTGGTAAGGCGCTTACAGACTGCATCCAGAAGTATTACCAGAAATACGCATTCCCGTCCTGCAAGAGCACCCCGATCATTCTTGCAAGCCTTGGAAATGACGCTGGTATCTATGGCGCAGCACGTATGGTGATTAAAGACTGATTCTACATAAAAAACTACATAAAAAAACTGCAGCCCGTAAAATCGGAGCTGCAGTTTTTTTGTAACTGAACCGTTACTTTATTTTTAGAAAATCTGGCAACTATCTAACTGCTTAATAATAAGTGATATCATCATTGGAAACATCACCATCACCATTATCAGGTTCCTGGACATCTCCACCGCCATCGCCGCCGTCACCACCATCGCCTCCGTTATCCGGATTGTCTGGGTTATCTGGATTATCAGGATCTGGAGTAGGAGTCAGGCTGTCTTCTTCATAGATTTCCATTTCCTCGTCGCTTTGATCATCCTCTTCATCATATTCGTAGAAGTGCTGGTCGCAATATTCTGTAGGAATGGTAGCTTCATCGAAGTATTCTTCAATAACCGGGCAGCCGGCTCTTGGAAGAAGACCGGTCTCAGAGCAGATACTGATCTGTTCGATACCTGCTGGCTGTTCGAATTCTTTATATTCCATACCCTGGTGGATACGGCTCATAACCTTACGCCATAAGGTCTTATGGAAGTTACGGGCATCCCCTTCCGGGATTTTCTGGTTGCCATCGTAGCCGGACCATACTGCACATGTGTAATATGGAGTGTAGCCTACGAACCAGAGGTCATTGTACTCATCTGTAGTACCTGTTTTACCTGCAACTGCCATATTATCAAGCTGGCAGGCTGTACCAGTACCGTTCTGGACAACATCCTCCATAGCGCTTGTGAGAAGATATGCGGTAGTGTCTTTGATAACAGAACGTCCTGCTGAGTTATTCTCAATCAGTACGTTTCCATTGTGATCCAGAATCTTGGTGTAATAAACTGGCTTGATATAATTACCGCCATTTGCAATAGCTGCATATGCAGCACAAAGCTCTACGTTCTTAATACCGTAAGTCAGACCACCGAGAGCTGTAGGCAGGTTAGCGTCTGTATAAACGTTACCGTAGGCATCTGTATCAGCCTCAGTACCATGCGCCAGTGTGGTAAATCCAAAGTTATCCAGGTATTTCAGACCAAGCTCAGGAGTGACATCCTCGAAACACTGGACAGCAACGGTATTGACAGAATTACGGATGGCAGTACGGATGGTAGTAGTACCATTGAAGCTGCCGCCTGCATTATTGACTGGTGCACCGTTTTCGTAGGTGATTGGCTCGTCCTCATAAGTGGTAGCCAGTGTCATGCCTTTCTCATTCAGTGCAGGAGCATAAGTGGATACGATCTTAAAGGTAGAACCTGGCTGACGGGTACTGTCCGTAGCACGGTTCAGGGTAAGGCTGGCGGTCTTGGTTCCACGTCCGCCGATG
The DNA here is from genome assembly GCA_029101305.1 of Clostridia bacterium. Taxonomy (GTDB): domain Bacteria; phylum Bacillota; class Clostridia; order Lachnospirales; family Lachnospiraceae; genus Blautia_A. The sequence goes on from JAQXQS010000003.1 coordinate 26,830, forward strand.
ATTGCTTTCACATAGCCGGTGTGCTGGTCGATAATGGTCATTGCTGACTGAGGCTGTGGGGCAAAGCTTACGCGCTCTGCAACAACCGTACTTCCATCAGCAAGAATATTGGCTTTATAACGGTCTACATAGGTCTGTCCCTCGTCCTGGGAGTCAAAGAGCAGATCAAAGGATGGATCCTCGTTCTGGAAATAAAGCTTCATCATTTCTTTGCTGTAGTTTACTTCCTGACCATCAGGCTGCTTTACGGTAAGGGCATAATCAAGGGCGTACTGTACATAATCCGGATAATTGGAAGGATCAGAATATTCCTCGTCTACAATATTCTGGATATCAGGATCCTGTGTAGTCATGATCTTCAGACCGCCGCTGTACAGAAGGTTCTGTGCCTGTGTCTTGGTGTATCCTTTGATATTCATCAGGTCATTGATAACCTGCTGGGTAAGTTCATCCTCAAAGTAGGTATATGTCTTACTGGAAGACTGTGTATTGTAAGCCTGTGCTTCCTGGATACGGGTGTAAACATCATCGTTAAGGGCTTCGTCATACTGCTCCTGTGTGATATATCCCTGATCCAGCATATGATCCAGTACTTCCTTACGTCTCTTGGCGTTTTCCTTAGGATTCTCAATGGGATTGTACTGGGTAGGAGCCTGCGTGATACCCGCGAGGGTAGCACACTCGGAAAGGTTCAGATCCCATACATCTTTATTAAAATACTGACGGGCAGCAGCCTGTACGCCGTATGCACCGGCACCAAGGTTAATGGTATTCAGGTAATTCTCAAGGATAACGCTCTTGTCATTGATCTTCTTCTCGATCTCAATGGCAAGGTACTGTTCCTGAAGCTTACGCGTGAATCGCTCGATCTGTGTGGATTCATTGGTCCAGTTAGTGAAAACGTTATTTTTCAGAAGCTGCTGGGTGATGGTACTTGCACCCTCGGAAAAGCTTCCGGTAGTAAGTGCTTTCACACCGGCACGGAGAATACCTCTCACATCGATTCCGTTATGTTCATAAAAACGCTCATCCTCGATTGCCACTACTGCATGCTGCAGGTCCTCTGGTATCTGGTCAATAGAGACTGGGAGACGGTTGGCATTAGGTGCTGCCAGCTTCCGGCTCTGGTTTCCATTACAGTCATAGAGGAAAGTAGCGTAACCAAGGGGCATAATATCTACTTCATTTACATCTGGCGTATTGGCAAGTATCCCTCTGATGGAACCGATTCCAAGGCAGGATACGCCCACGCACAGGGCAATCAGACCGATGAAAAGGACTCTGATAAGTGAAACATGTGCTCTTTTTCCCATCATGGACGAGCGGGAAATAAGAGAATTCCGCTTTTTAGAGGCCGATTTTTTTCCGTAGTTCATGATAAACCTCCTTTATAATCCGTTCTATTATATCAAATCTCCATTCGTAAATAAACCCTAAAATCGAATATTTTCTGTGAACAATTAGGGCAAAATGGCGCATTCTTATGGCATTTTTTCCAAAATGATGCTTTTCTATGCCATATTATAGCAGATCAGGGAAAAACAGCTGGAAAATGGATTTTCCAGGGCTGGAAACAATCTGCGATTCATGTTACACTATAGCAAAGAAATCAGAACGGGTTATTGCCCGGATAACAGATAGAGAAATCAATTTTGGAGGTTCCCGGTATGCTGGAGAATTATAAAACAATCTACACAGGCGGTGAGGGGGAGATCACGGAGAAGAAATCCCGTTTCATTGCCACCGTACGTCTGGTGGAGAAAGAAGAGGATGCGCTTGCGTTCATAGAGGAAATGAAGAAGAAATACTGGGATGCCAGACATAACTGCTATGCTTATTCTGTTGGAGAGCACAGGGAATTTACAAGATGCAGTGATGACGGAGAGCCTTCTGGAACTGCCGGACGTCCTATGCTGGACGTGATCCTGGGGGAAGATATTTACAATGTGGCAGTAGTGGTGACAAGATATTTCGGCGGTGTGCTCCTAGGCACAGGTGGCCTGGTAAGAGCTTATTCGGGTGCAGTACAGGCGGGCCTTATGGAGAGCACTGTGATCGAGAAGCATCATGGGATTTCCCTGGCGCTGACTGCTGATTATACGGCAATCGGTAAGCTTCAGTATATTGCGGCAGAGAACCAGCTGCCAGTTCTGGATACGGAATACACGGACAAAGTGATCATGCATCTTCTCGTACCAAATGACCAGGTGGGAAGAGTACAGAAGGTGATCACAGAAGCCACCAGCGGACGTGTAAAAATGGAAAAAGAGAAAGAATTATATTTCGCAGATGTGGAAGGCGAGAATAAGGTGTTTGACCACTAGATAGAAATTAAAAACTCAGGAATGCTTCAAGTAAGAATGAAACATCCCTGAGTTTGCCTGTCAATCAATCAGCATTTCTCAGGTTCCGGATAATCTACACCGAAGGTGTCAACGGTCATGGATTTGATCTTCTGCTCGTCAAGTGGTCTGTCACTGTAGTCTGTGTCTGTCTCAGCAATCTTGTTTACCACATCCATTCCTTCGATCACTTTACCGAAAGCTGCATATGCGCCGTCAAGATGCGGTGCATTTTTGTGCATGATGAAGAACTGGCTTCCTGCTGAATCCGGGTGCATAGCTCTCGCCATGGAAAGAACGCCCTCGGTATGTCTAAGGTCATTCTTCACACCGTTCTGTGCGAATTCACCCTTAATGCTGTATCCCGGGCCGCCCATTCCGGTTCCATCCGGGCATCCGCCCTGAATCATGAAGCCATAGATCACGCGGTGGAAAATAAGGCCGTCATAGAATCCCTTTTTTACAAGGCTGATAAAGTTATTTACAGTATTTGGTGCGATTTCCGGATATAATTCTGCCTTCATCACATCTCCATTATCCATTGTAATGGTAACAACTGGATTTGCCATAGTTTGATCTCCTTTTTCAAAAAGTATTGTATTTCGCTATTCGTTCTATTATAATATGCAAAGAGCAATTCTGCAAGGAAAAAAGGGAAATGTATAAAGGAGTTGCAAGCTATGATAAAAGAAACATTCAGTCCCGAAGAGACCTTCGCTTTTGGCAAATGGATCGGGGAAAATGCCCTTGCCGGGCAGGTATATACGCTGGTAGGAGACCTTGGAGTAGGGAAGACCGTTTTTACCCAGGGTGTGGCCGCAGGCCTTGGAATCACGGAGCCGGTAAACAGCCCTACTTTTACCATCATTCAGGAATATGAGACTGGCCGCATGCCATTTTACCATTTCGATGTGTACCGGATCGGGGACATTGAGGAGATGGAAGAAATCGGTTATGATGATTATTTCTATGGAAATGGAATCTGCCTGATCGAATGGGCGAATTTGATCGAGGAGATCCTGCCTGAGCATATAATCCAGATCACCATCGAGAAGGATCTGGAGAAAGGGTTTGATTATCGTAAAATTACGGTAACCGGACTTGAGGAGTAAGTGTAACGAAATAATAAGTGTAACGGCATAATAAGTATAACGGTATAATAGCTATAACAGTATAATACAAACTGTAATGTTACTGCCGGAGGTATTTTGAAGAGAAAAAATGTAAGAATCCCCATGAAAGAGAATATATAGGAATCTCCTTAAAGTGGGGAGAATAAGGAGAAATAATGAAGATTTTAGGACTTGACAGCTCAGGAATCGTCGCTTCTGTGGCAATTGTGGAGGATGAGAACCTGATCGCGGAATATACAGTAAATTACAAGAAGACCCATTCCCAGACGTTACTTCCCATGCTGGACGAGCTGGTGAAAATGACAGAGCTGGATCTGCATACTATAGATGCCATTGCAGTAGCGGCTGGACCTGGTTCTTTCACAGGACTCCGTATCGGCTCTGCTACAGCTAAGGGACTAGGCCTGGCACTTGGCAAGCCTCTGGTAGAGATTCCTACTGTAGATGCACTGGCTTATAATTTATATGACGCGAAGGCATTGGTCTGCCCGATCATGGATGCAAGAAGAAGCCAGGTTTATACCGGAATTTACCGCTTTGAGGATCATAAGCTTGTAACTGTGGAGGCGCAGATGGCAGTTCCAATGGCGGAAATGATCGAGAAACTGAATGCCAGAGGGGAAGAGGTAATCTTCCTTGGGGATGGTGTTCCTGTTTTTGCCCAGATGATCCAGGAGAAGCTGCAGGTGCCTTATTCCTTTGCCCCGGCCCATGTGAATAAACAAAGAGCAGCGGCAGTAGCAGCTCTTGGAGAGCTGTATGTAAAAGAGGGAAAAGTGGTAACGGCCATGGAGCATGTACCGGAATATCTGAGGGTTTCCCAGGCAGAGCGGGAACGTGCCCAGAAGCTGGCAGAAGAGAAAAAGGCAGAAGAGTAAAGCTTGCAATAGAGCAGATGGAAAATGCAATAAGATAAAGCCGACAATAGAACAGCCGAAAAAGCAGAAGAGTAAAGCTGACGATATAACAGACTGAAAAAACGGATAGGAGCAGTGCAGATATGATTCTTCGTGAAATGTTAGTAGATGACCTGGATCAGGTTATGAAAATTGAGAATGAATTATTTTCCACGCCATGGACGAAAGAGGGATTTTTCACTTACCTGACCCGTAAGGATGCTATGTTCCTTGTGGTGGAAGAAAAGGATGAAATCCTGGCATACTGTGGGCTGATCATGGTTCTGGACGAAGGAGATATTACCAATGTGGCAGTCCGTCCTGACAGACAGAGAGAGGGAATCGGGCGTTTTCTTCTGGATAGTCTGATTCGTTTTGCAGGGGTGCAGGGGGTGACAACCATACACCTTGAGGTTCGTGTTGGAAATGAGACAGCGATCCGTCTTTACGAAAGAGAGGGCTTTACAAAAGACGGGATCCGCAAAAACTATTATACGGATCCCGTGGAAGATGCATTGCTTATGACCAGGCATCCTGTTCCGGAAGCTTAGTACTCGCCTGTTTGAAAAAGGTTTTCTGCCATCTGCACGCTTCACTTTGCAGCATATTTTGTCAAAGAGCTGATATGTGACTTAGCCGCTAAGAGCAGGCTTGTCAGTAGCAGAATAAATAAAGCTCCCAGGCTGAGAAATAATCCAGGTAACTTACCGGGCGCATGGAATTCGATTCGGATTTCATGTGCCCCTTTTTGTAATGGAAAACCGACAAAAGCCTTGTTTACCTGTACGGGCTCAACCTCTTTTCCATCCACATACGCCGTGTAGCCTCTGGAAAACGTGTAGGAGGTTACGAAATAACCATCCTGTGACATCTCAATACTGCCATTTACGATTTCATTTCCAGAAGTGGTGTTTTCCTGAAAATCCACCAGTCCAGGATGGGAAAGGGCAGATAAAGGAATCGTATAGGCAGAAACATTTTTTATTCGATAGCTTCCCCTGGAAAATGTGATCTCCAGGGAATCCATATCTTCATTTCCGGATATCATATAGCAGAAACGATTGTTATTATTGGGATAAGGTGCCTCAGAGCCGGAAAGCCTGTTGCGGATCCCGTTTATGGTAATAGATATATCTTTCGCACCACTGTATTCCACATCAAAAGTGATCAGCAGAATCGTAGAAGCTGGCAGCTGCTGGGAAAGCTTCCGGCGTACCGTAATGTCCTTTCGCGCAGCCTTGTGGGTAAAGAAATCATCCGGGAGAGAATAAGATTTCATTTGGGAAACATAAGGCTCTGCTGATGTAATCCTGTTTCTGGCATCTGTGTCAATTACTGGATCTGAGTCTGCTGAAACTGCGCTGACAGCCTCCGGACTTCCTGAATCCGGGGTAATGGTCCGGTTAACAAGTGTATCCAGTGTCTGTGGATAGGAAAGCTTGTCGAACTCAGTTTCTGCCATAAGTGCAGTACTTCCATAAGCAATTGGCAGTACATTTTTGTTCTCTGCAAGCACATGACCTTCTTTTTCCTGTAGAATGGTGTATCCAGCCGGAACCTTATCTGATTTGGTCTGAATATAACGGACACCCATCAGATATTCCTGGAATGGATTCACATCTGCGGTCATGGCGACACGGTTACGGATGCTGATCGGCATTTGCAGGATATCGTACAGCAGCGTGTTGTAAGTACTGTTGGAAATAGAGGAATACAAGGTACTTTTGTTCTGGTCACCGGTGATCACATAATTGGTGTTATTGGATGGATGTTCGATCACGTCGAAACGGGCCTGGGAATTCTCACAGTAATTCACCAGATCTTCACTGGAAAAATAATCCCTGGATTCATCGGCCACAGTGGCATAATGTTCCTCCTGCCCCTTTGCAAGATAAAGCATACAGGGAATCACAAGAAGCAGGATCAGGCTGCATATATTGGAAAACCAGGAATTTACAGGCACCAGGATCTGTTTCTTTTCTAAAATAGTGCTGGCAGTAACAAGCACTAGCAGGAGAATCATATCGGAAATGACAAGTGTGCGGACCTGCTGATTCCGAAGAAGAAAAACAAGCTGTATCAAGACCGGGATGGCACTAAGCAGTGCAAGCGGCAGACTGTGCCGTATTTTCCTGAGACGCAGCCCTTCTAGAGCCTGTGCGGTAAGGTAAAGGATAAGAGGCAAAAACGGAATCAGGCATTTGGGCCGTACATATAATGTGGCATTTAAGATCCAGTAAAAAACATCGAAGAACAACAAAACAAAAATAGCAATTGCCAGCTTCCGGGTCTTTTTTTCCCGGATGCAAAGGAAAAGGGCGTACAGACAGAAAAGGGTAAGACCACATCCATAAGGACTGTAGAGGAGACTGTCCAGTGTAGGATTTACCCCGAGAACCTTAAAAAGTGATTCACTTGCCCCGGTATCCTTTTTATTTCCCAGAATGGCAAGGCCTGTAGGAAGCAGGAGGAAAAGATTCATGGATACGGCAAAGGACACATCCAGAATATAATTCCACCAGATTTTGAGCCTAAACTTCTTCTGGCTGGAGATAGGCACGTTTTTCAGGTAATCCGGCAGCAGGTGGCAGATATAAAGGATACAAGCCACGAAGCAGGATGGGAAAAAGTAAAAGCTGTGCAGGATACAGAAAAACAGTGAAAAGATAAGTCCTATATGGGGACGGAATTTATAGTCTGTCTGTTCCCTGTAAGCCAGAATCTGGTCCAGGGAAAGAAATGCCAGGATGAGAAAAGGCAGGTAATTCACAAACATGATCTGCCTGTGCGCCTGAAAGAAACAGTTTGCGCACAAATAGAAAAATCCGCATACAAAGCCGGTAAAATCCGAAAACCCCTTTCTGTGAAGCCAATAATAAAGAAGTCCACCGCCCAGCAGGATTTCCAGTATGGCATATCCCTGGATGAAATAGGCCATAGGAACAGTTGGAAAAAGGTAGGAAATAAGCACATCCGGGCGCATAAAGCCGTAATAGGACAAGGAGAAAAAGTTAGTTCCCCCTCCAAGCCCGGTGAAATCCGGAAAAAGCTTTCCGGTTGCATAAAAATTTTTTCTCATATAATCTGCGAAGGTTACATGCTGGGAATACCAGTCGGTTTCGGAACCGAACCAGGAGCCGGAAGGAATCAGCTGCCAGATCAAAATACCTCCTGCAGCCAGAAGAAGCAGTAAAGTGAATAGATTCCACCAGGTGAATTTTTGATATTTGTTATAGAAAATCATATAGAGCCCTTTCTTGATCAAAATGATGTAGTGTAGTAATGCAGTTCCCTGCTTGGAAGAGTCAGTTATCTGTAATCAGGTTATCAAAACATATTACAGGCAGTTTGTCAAGTGTGAAGAAAATTGCAAATATAATAATATTCTGAAATGATTATTGTTTTGTAATTTAAAACTTTTTTCGGATTCAAAATAACCGCCACTTGTTTTAGTAATCTGCTTGTGTTAAACTTTTGAAAGTATACGAAAAAGAATGTTAAACGAAAAGAGGATATTTTAATATATGTTAGATGTTTGTCTGGTAGGAACCGGAGGTATGATGCCACTTCCAAGAAGATGGCTGACAGCCCTGATGACCCGTTATAATGGCAGCAGCCTTCTGATCGACTGCGGTGAGGGAACACAGGTGGCGATTAAAGAAAAAGGATGGAGCTTCAAGCCTATTGACGTGATCTGTTTTACCCATTATCATGGAGACCACATTAGCGGACTTCCGGGCCTTCTTCTTACAATGGGAAACGCGGAGCGGACAGAGCCGCTGACACTTATTGGCCCCAAAGGACTGGAGCGGGTGGTAAATGCACTTCGTGTGATCGCGCCGGAGCTTCCATTTGAATTAAAATTTATTGAGATCAACGGCCCTGAACAGGTATTTGAGATAAATGGCTACAGGATCACAGCCTTTAAGGTAAATCATAATGTACTTTGTTACGGATATTCCCTGGAGATTCTACGCCAGGGGAAATTTTCCCCGGAGCGCGCCCGTGAGAAGGGAATTCCGCTGCAGTACTGGAATCCCCTTCAGAAGGGTCAGACCATTGAGACAGATGGCGTGACTTATACACCGGATATGGTTCTGGGTCCTGCAAGAAAAGGATTGAAAGTTACCTATACTACAGATACACGTCCTACAGAATCCATTCTGAAACATGCTCCGGGATCGGATCTGTTTATCTGTGAAGGAATGTACGGCGAGGACGATAAGCAGGAGAAAGCCAGAGGCTATAAGCATATGACTTTCCGTGAGGCTGCCACTCTTGCAAAAGAGGCTAAGGTGGGAGAGATGTGGCTGACGCACTACAGTCCGTCCCTGATCCGCCCTGATGAATATATGGATATGGTACGGGAGATTTTCCCTAATGCTTATCCTGGCAAAGATGGAAAAACAATGGAAATGAATTTCGAAGAGGATTAAAAAATGAAAGATACATTAATTCTTGCAATAGAGAGCTCTTGTGATGAAACTGCCGCTTCTGTGGTGAAAAATGGCAGGACGATATTATCAAATGTGATTTCTTCCCAGATTGCACTTCATACTTTATATGGAGGGGTCGTGCCGGAAATCGCATCCCGTAAACATATTGAGAAGATCAACCAGGTTATTGAAGAGGCACTTTCTGAAGCTGATGTGACTCTGGATGATCTGGATGCGATCGGTGTCACCTATGGTCCTGGACTGGTAGGTGCGCTTCTGGTGGGAGTAGCAGAGGCTAAGGCAATTGCATACGCGAAGAAGCTTCCACTTGTGGGGGTACATCATATTGAGGGACATGTCTCCGCTAATTATATCGAACATCCGGATCTGGAACCTCCATTTCTCTGTCTGATCGTGTCAGGCGGACATACACACCTTGTCATTGTAAAGGATTATGGAGAATTTGAAATCCTTGGACGAACCAGAGACGATGCAGCAGGAGAGGCTTTTGATAAAGTTGCCCGTGCCATCGGGCTTGGCTATCCGGGAGGCCCGAAGGTGGATAAGCTTGCCCGTGAGGGAAATCCGGATGCTATTGTTTTCCCGAAAGGAAAATTAGGCGATTGTCCCTATGACTTTAGTTTTAGCGGCGTGAAATCTGCAGTTTTGAATTACATTAATAATGCTCAGATGAAAGGCGAGGAAATTAACCGTGCCGATCTGGCCGCCTCGTTCCAGAAGTCCGTGGTAGACGTACTTGTTGAACACACCATGCTTGCTGCAAAGGATTACCATATGGATAAGATCGCAATCGCAGGAGGCGTTGCGTCCAATGGGGCTTTAAGGGAAGCGATGATGAAGGCATGTGAAAAGAGGGGCTATAAATTTTATCGTCCATCCCCTATTTTCTGCACAGATAATGCGGCAATGATCGGAGTTGCTGCTTATTATGAATATATAAAAGGCACACGCCACGGCTGGGACCTGAATGCAGTCCCGAACCTGAAGCTGGGGGAAAGATAATGGAACAGAGCAGGTGTACGGCAATCGTTCTGGCAGCAGGACAGGGGAAAAGGATGCACAGCAAGGTACAAAAACAGTTTCTGGAGATAGGGGGGAAGCCGGTTTTGTACTATTCTCTGCATTGTTTCCAGGAAAGTCCGCTGATTCAGGATATTATTCTGGTAACAGGAGAAGATATGATTTCCTATTGCCAAAGGGAAATTGCGGAGAAATACGGATTTACCAAGATAAGGAAAGTGACAGCCGGGGGAAAAGAACGCTATGATTCTGTGTATGCAGGATTGTTATGCTGTGAAAATACCGATTATGTATATATTCATGACGGTGCACGGCCTTTTATCGACGAAGAGATGATTCAAAGGGGATATGAGGCAGTACGGCGTACGGGTGCCTGTGTAATGGGAATGCCATCCAAGGATACCGTCAAACTTGCGGATTCATCCGGCTATATTAAAGAGACGCCAAATCGGAAAATTGTATGGAATATTCAGACTCCTCAGATATTTTCCTATGATCTGATACGTGAAGCTTATGAAAGTATCCGTAAAAAAGATATGAGCAACGTGACAGATGACGCTATGGTAGTGGAACAGGAGACTGGTACTAAGATCCTTCTGGTGGAGGGTTCTTATCGGAATATTAAGATTACCACGCCGGAAGATCTGGCTGTAGCAGAGGCATTTTTGCATTATTGAGCGAATTTTTGAAAAAAATAAAAAATCTTGTTGACACAAAAAGGTTTTGATGATAGAATACGTTTTGCACTGACAGAGACAACCTCTTGAGTGAAGGACAACTCCTGATGTGCAGAACTGCTTTATCAGATAATTATATATGGAGAGATATCGAAGTGGTCATAACGAGGCGGTCTTGAAAACCGTTTGTCCGCAAGGGCGCGTGGGTTCGAATCCCACTCTCTCCGCTTGTTAAACACTTTAAAATAAATTAAAAAAGTGCTTGACAAATAAAGAAACATCAGTTATACTAAACGAGCTGTCGCAAGAGAGTGAATAATTAAATAAAGAACTTACTTAATAAGTAGGGCAATTTGGAGAAGTACCCAAGCTGGCCGAAGGGGCTCCCCTGGAAAGGGAGTAGGTCGTTACTAGCGGCGCGAGGGTTCAAATCCCTCCTTCTCCGCTTCAAAGTTCTTTGAAAAGAATTTTGAAAAAGTTGTTGACAAACACTTGAACATATGATAATATAAATAAGCTGTTTTGAAAACAACAGCGAACAACCTTGATAACTAAACAGTGAAACACATACGATTCTCGAAAATTTCTTTATACAATTCATTTTCGAATGAAAACTTTTAAAACAGTAATGACGAGAGATAACTAAGCTAGTTGGTTGTCTTGAGTGCATCAAACACTTCGTGAGCTTTGCTCACTCAGTGATGAGCAATTAAGCCGCTGCAAGCAGCGCTGAATTGCATACACACTTTATCAGAGAGTTTGATCCTGGCTCAGGATGAACGCTGGCGGCGTGCTTAACACATGCAAGTCGAACGGGAAACATTTCATTGAGGCTTCGGCGGATTTGGCTTGTTTCTAGTGGCGGACGGGTGAGTAACGCGTGGGTAACCTGCCTTGTACTGGGGGATAACAGTCAGAAATGACTGCTAATACCGCATAAGCGCACAGAAGCGCATGCTTCCGTGTGAAAAACTCCGGTGGTACAAGATGGACCCGCGTTGGATTAGCTAGTTGGCAGGGCAGCGGCCTACCAAGGCGACGATCCATAGCCGGCCTGAGAGGGTGAACGGCCACATTGGGACTGAGACACGGCCCAGACTCCTACGGGAGGCAGCAGTGGGGAAT
>JAQXQS010000004.1 GCA_029101305.1 Clostridia bacterium
GGACAGAGACAGGAGACATTACCCTTGGTTTTGCCGGAGACATCAATCTGGATGAAACCTGGACGGTGATGAAGCATATGCGCCAGAAGGGCAAAGGCATTCCAGGCTGTATCGATCCGCGCCTGATTCGGAAGATGCGGAGTTATGATTATATGGTGCTGAACAATGAGTTTTCCATCAGCAACCGCGGTAAAGCCATGAAGCGAAAGGCATACACTTTCCGGGCACCCCGTAAGAATGTGAAGCTGTTGCAGCAGCTTGGCGTGGATGCAGTTTCTCTTGCAAACAATCATGTTTATGATTATGGAAAGAAAGCGTTTCTGGACACATTGTCTACTCTGGAAAATAATGGAATAAAATATACCGGCGGCGGGAAAGATAGCAAAGAGGCCAAAAAGCCGGTCTATTTTGAGAGCAAAGGGAAAACTATTGCTGTGATCGCTGCCACAAGAGCGGAGAAATATATTCTCACACCGGCAGCAGGCAAGCATTCTCCGGGGGTTTTCCGGACTTACAATGACACACAGTATGTCCGTGCGATACGCAGGGCAAAGAAAAAGGCGGATGTGGTCATTGCATTTGTGCATTGGGGCACAGAATACAGCACGAAGCTGGAAACGGCACAGACAAGCCAGGCAAAGGATTATATCAATGCCGGAGCGGATGTGGTGGTAGGTGCTCATACCCATTGTCTGCAGGGAGTGGGTTATTATAAAGGAAAGCCGATCTTTTATAGTCTGGGAAACTATTGGTTTAATGAAAAGACATTATATACGACGCTGCTTCAGCTTACGATCCGGGAGAACGGATCTATTCAGGCGAAGATGCTGCCGTGTCTGCAGTCTGGAAGGGAAACACACCTTTTGACAAGAAAAGACAAAGTGAGAAAATTTGTCAATTACGTCAATGGGATTTCGAATAATGCGAAGATAGGAGCAAAAGGGGTCGTGCGGTCCCGTTGATATCCGTAAATGAAACTGGCGGCGGTTGACAATAACAGCGAAATGAGTATAATTACAGACAGCCCATAGAATTAGTAGGAAATATGGACTTATCTATATTTTAAATACATATCTGTCCTTGAAGGGGGGACAGACACAGAAAGGCAGTGGTATTCACTATGAGCAAATTGATATATTTAGATAATGCAGCAACGACATCGGTCAGACCGGAAGTGTTTGAGGCGATGAAACCATATTATCTGGAGAATTACAGCAATCCTTCCAGCGTATACAGCTTTGCCGGAGAGGCCAAAAAAGCCATGGAAGATGCCAGAAAGGTGATTGCAGATTCTCTGGGAGCAGCAGCCACGGAGATTTATTTTACCGGAGGTGGCAGTGAGTCAGATAACTGGGTGCTGAAGGGCGTTGCCGAGGCATACCAGTCCAAAGGGAAGCATATCATCACATCCAGAATTGAGCATCACGCGGTCCTGCATACCTGCGAGTATCTGGAAAAGCATGGTTATGAGATCACATACCTTGATGTGGATGAGAATGGTATTGTGAAGCTTGATGAGCTCGAGAAGGCTATTACACCAGAGACCATCCTGATCTCCGTTATGTTTGCTAACAATGAGATCGGATCCATCCAGCCAATCAAGGAAATCGGTGCAATCGCGAAAGAGCACGGAATCCTTTTCCATACAGATGCAGTACAGGCTTTTGGACAGGTGCCGATCAATGTAGATGAGTTAGGCATTGACATGCTCAGCTCCAGTGGACATAAGCTGAATGGACCGAAAGGAATCGGTTTCCTTTACATCCGTAAGGGCGTTAAGATCCGTTCTTTCGTACACGGCGGAGCCCAGGAGAGAAAGCGCCGTGCTGGTACAGAGAATGTTCCGGGAATCGTAGGCTACGGTGTGGCAGCAGAGCGTGCGGTCCGCACCATGAAAGAGCGTACCGATAAGGAGATTCAGGTAAGAGACCATTTCATTGACAGAATTCTGAAAGAGATTCCTTATGTGAAATTAAACGGTGACCGTACCAAACGTCTTCCGAATAACGTAAACGTAAGCTTCCAGTTCATCGAAGGAGAGTCCATGCTGCTTATGCTCGATAACTATGGTGTTTGTGCATCCAGTGGTTCTGCCTGCACATCAGGTTCACTGGATCCATCCCATGTGCTTCTGGCAATCGGACTTCCTCATGAGATTGCGCATGGTTCCCTGCGTATGACCTTAAGTGAGGAGACCACCATGGAAGATGCTGATTTCGTAGTAGATAAGCTGAAAGAAATCGTGGCATACTTAAGATCAATGTCTCCATTCTATGAAGATTTTATAAAAAAACAGAAAAATTGATTAAAACACTTGCCAGGAGGAAAAAAAGATGTATAGTGAGAAAGTAATGGATCATTTCCAGCATCCACGTAATGTTGGAGAAATAGAGAATGCAAGCGGTGTCGGTACAGTAGGAAACGCCAAATGCGGCGATATCATGAGAATTTTCCTGGATATCGATGACGAGACACATATTATCAAAGACTGCAAATTCAAAACCTTCGGTTGTGGCGCTGCAGTAGCAACCAGCAGTATGGCTACTGAGATGGTAAAAGGCAAGACAATCGAAGAGGCTATGAAGCTCACCAACAAGGCAGTTATGGAAGCACTTGACGGACTTCCGCCAGTGAAGGTACATTGTTCTCTTCTTGCAGAAGAGGCTGTACATGCTGCACTGTGGGATTATGCACAGAAGCATCATATCGAGATCGAAGGTCTGAAGAAACCGAAGTCTGACATCCATGAGGGTGAAGAGGACGAGGCAGAAGAGTATTAATTTGTGATTTTGTCATCGCATATAAATAGAATATTTTTTACAGGAAACCGAATCCTTAAGCAGATTTATTTCGTTACAGATAAATAAGTGGTAAAGATGAGGCAGACCGTAAAGAGAGTTTATCAGGGCGGATGTTATCATCTGCCCTGATTTTTAATGTAATGGATATTTCGTTGGAATTTCCCATTACATTAAAATATCCGGAACATGTTTCATAAACATATCCGGTAATAAGGAAATATTTCTGACAGAATATTTCTGCCAGAATTTTCGAAGGAAAACACAAGAATGAAGGAAGTAACGATGACAGGACTGACGAACGAACAGGTACAACAAAGAATTGAAGAGGGAAAAGTCAATGCCAATGAGAATCCCAACACAAGGAGCTACAAGCAGATTGTAAAAGAAAATGTGCTTACATTTTTCAACTTTCTGAACCTGGCTCTTATGGCCATGGTGTTATTGGTGGGTTCCTATAAAAACTCCATGTTTATGGGAATCATTGTAATCAATACTATAATTGGAATCATACAGGAGGTCCGTGCGAAGAAAACACTGGACAAGCTGGCAATTCTGACAGAGAGTAAGGCAGTAGTGCTAAGGGAAGGTAAGAAATGGACCATTTCCACTGAGAAGCTTGTACTGGATGATATTCTTTTTCTGAAAACAGGAGACCAGGTACCAGCAGATGCCAAGGTACTGGAAGGCAGCATTGAGGTTAACGAATCCCTTCTTACCGGAGAATCTGATAATCTTCAGAAAAATGAGGGGGATGAGCTGTTTTCAGGAAGTTTTGTTACATCTGGTGAGGCATGCTGCCAGGTTATTCATGTTGGAAAGGATAATTATGCATCCCAGATTACCAGCGAGGCGAAGGAATTTAAGCGCCATAACTCAGAACTCCGCAATTCCCTGAATGCGATTTTGAAGACCATCAGTGTGATCATTGTTCCTATGGGAATGCTGTTATTTTACAAGCAGTATTATATTGCAGGTAACGGAATACGGGATGCTGTGGTAAATATGGTGGCAGCAGTTCTTGGAATGATCCCGGAGGGACTGGTTCTTCTTACCAGTGTGGCACTGACCCTGGGAGCACTTGCGCTCACCAGAAAAAATACTTTGGTGCAGGAGTTGTATTGTATTGAAACTCTGGCCAGAGTGGATACCCTTTGCCTGGATAAGACCGGAACTATTACAGCCGGAACCATGTGCGTGGAGCAGGTAGTGCCCTATGTAGAGGGAGCGGAGCCTGAGATACGAAAACAGGGTGAAAATCAGGCTGATAGTGTGGCTGAGAAAACGGATGTACAGACAGAGAAATACGCATTAGATCAATATACAGCAGAACAAAATATAGCAGACGGGAATCCTGTGGAAAATGATACAGACATTGTGGTAAGTCTGGGTAAGCCGCAAATGACCATGAACGAAATCGAGCGCGTCATGGCCAATATGATGTCTGTTCTCAAAGACAAAAATGCTACTGCCGATGCCATTCACAAGCGTTTTTCCAGACGTACTGACATGCTGGTGGATCATTGTATCCCATTTTCCTCTGATCGCAAATACAGCGGTGTTGCATTTAAGGAAGAGGGTACTTATCTGATGGGAGCTGCACAGTTCCTTTTCCCGGAAGGAAATGAAGATCTGCTCAGACAGTGTGCAGTCTATGGAAAAGAAGGGCTTCGTGTTCTTGCGCTAGCACATAGTCCAAACCTCAATCAGGAAAATGAACTGCCAGAAAACCTGGAACCGGTTGCCCTGTTTATGCTTACAGATATCATCCGTGACAATGCTCCTGAGACACTGGAATTTTTCCGCAGCCAGGGTGTTGACCTGAAAGTGATCTCCGGTGATGATCCGGTGACAGTTTCTGCAATTGCAAAGAGAGCCGGGCTTGAAAACGCAGATAAATA
>JAQXQS010000005.1 GCA_029101305.1 Clostridia bacterium
CAAAGATCGCGCCCCAGTTCTTGGATCCAAACTCATCAGAGAAGTACAGAAGTCCTGTCTGCACAGTCTTCAGTGCAGAATCGCTGATGAATGTCATGGAAAACAGAAGATCGTTCCATTTGAAGAAGAACTGAAGAACCAATACGGTTACAATAGAGTTCTTCATCAGTGGTGTTACAATGTGCCACATCAGCCTGTAAATACCACAGCCATCGATAACGGCTGCCTCCATAATGTCATCCGGGAAGGAACGAAGATATCCCTGAACCAGATAAATGGACAGCGACAAACCAAATGCTATGTACGTAATGATCAGACATGTTCTGGTATTTAACATGTTTGATCTGCTGTAAATCTGGAACAGCGGGATCAAAGCAATTGCTACCGGAATCATGATACCGAAACGGAAATACTGTGCAACTGCATTTCTAAATTTCCATTTCATTTTTGTTACAGCAAAACCAACAGTTACTGAGAAAAATACAATAAATACAAGTGCCACTAATGTAGTGATCAAACTGTTCTTAAAGAAAGTGGACATATGTCCTCTTGTCCATGCATCAGAGTAGTTCTGGAAATAGAAACCATCATTTAATGCATAAGCTGGTTTTTCACTCCACTCAGCCTGTTTCTTGAAGGATGCGGTAAGCATCCAGAATAATGGGTAAATCTCAATTATGCAAAGAAGGAAAATTACAATTCCCCGAAAAACTGCTTTTACTTTTTTCATAATATTTCCTCCTTTCAGTCTTTTACATCAAATTTATTGATAACAAGAGAGCCCACAACACAGATCAGGAAAATTACAATAGCGATAACACTGGCATAACCTACCTTGTTATAGGTAAATGCAACATCATACATATACATGGAAAGTGATTTTGTTGCACTTCCAGGGCCACCCTTGGTAAGAGCCATAGCAGACTCGAACATCTTTACAGTTCCGGAGAAGCTGAATACAAGGCTGGTGATCACCATTGGACGAAGAAGCGGAAGAAGGATGTTTTTGAATAACTGCCATCCGCCGCAGCCGTCGATTCTGGCAGCTTCCAAGATATCATCAGAGATATCAAGAAGTGCACCATAAAAAATTACAGAATAGAAGCCCATGGCAACCCAGATATCCATTACGCACAATGCCCAGAGAGCTGTGCTGGACTGGCCGATCCATGGCTGAACAAGGTTCGTGAAACCAAGAGAGTCAAGCAATGAGTTTAACAGACCATAATTTGGCTGGATCTCATAGATTTTTGCAAACAGCTGGCCTACTGCAACTGTAGGAAGTACTACCGGGAAGAAAACCAGTGTTCTTACGATGGTTTTGCATCTCTTCAGCCAGAATTTAAACATCAGGGAAAGAAGAAGCCCCATTCCTACCTGACCGATGGTTACTACCAGTACATATTTACAGTTTACGGTTAATGCGTTCAAAAAGTTCTTATCCTTGAAAAGTCTTGCATAGTTGTCAAGGCCTGCAAATTCCCACTGAAGTCCCGGGCTGCCGCTGAAGAATGAGTAATACAGTGACCAGATAACCGGTACCATTACAATAATGGTATAAATAATCAGTGCCGGAACTACGAAAAGGGATATCGCTTTCTTATTACCTAATACCTTGTTCATAAAATTCCTTCCTTTCTTTCTGTGTCTAAATAAATATTGATGCTGCCTTTAAATGGATTTTCCCCATAGAAAAGGGAGTGTCTGCTGGCAAACACTCCCATGTAAAGTTCAAAGCTTATATTGCCAAGGCTGTGTCTTACTGCATGTTATATACATCCTGGATGGACTGCATATATTCTTCGCCGGTCATTTCGCCATTCAGCAGAGGCTGTACATTTTCCTGTGCAGTCTTGGAGATTTCGCTAGGCATTTTTGCTTCCCACCAAGCAAATCCCTCTGTGGATTTGTCAATCTCATCAAGAACCAGTTTGGTGTAGTTGTCCATATCATCAGCAGCTACATCATAGGTGTAACCTTTAACTGTTCCCTGCTCTTCCATTGCTACGTTACCAATGTTCTCCATGAAGTATTTCAGGAACCAAGCGGTACCTTCATCATATTTGTCATTGTCAAGTGCAAGGATGTTACCACAGTTCATAGAATAAGAAGTAGCGGAGCTGATGGACTCATCTTCGATCGGAATGTTGAAGAATCCAATTCCGTCCTCGCCTGCCGGGTTCTGGGAATCATCTGTCAGGTTCTGTGTGAACCAGGAACCATTGTAGAAGATAGCTGCTTTACCGCTCATCAGCATGGATCCTGCTGTGTTCATATCTACAGTTGTGATACCTTCTCCGAAGTATCCTTTTTCTGCCCACTCTGCAAGTTTGTCAGCTGCTGCAACAAGTTTCTCATCTGTATAATCAACTTCGCCGTTAGCTGCTTTTGTCATGATGTCGTTTCCTGCTGTTCTTACTGCGTAAGCGTTGATCAGACGGGTTGCACCCCATTTGTCAGATCCACCTGTTGTAAGAGGCTGGATACCAGCATCGGAAAGTTTCTGAAGAACATCTTCGAATTCTGCCCATGTAGTAGGAACTTCGCAGCCTGCCTGCTCGAACAGAGCTTTGTTGTACCAGAAGCCCTCTACGTTCAGTCCAAGTGGAAGATCATAAAGATCATCTGTTCCGGATAATCCTTTCAGAAGCTCAACAGCACCACTGTTCAGATAATCAGCTGTTCCGATTTCATCAACTGCTTCTGTGATATTTTTAACCTTTCCGGAATCGATCAGTACGCTAAGTGGAGCACCAGCTTCATAAGCGAACAGGTCTGGAAGGTCATTGGATGCTGCAAGTGTAGCGATTTTCTGCTGAAGGTTATCAGAAGCAACCATCTCATAGTCCCATGTGAAGTTCGGGTTTACATCTTTCTGATAGTCTTCGCAGATCTTATTGATCAGCGCACCGTTATCAGAATCCTCTGCCCAGATGGTAAGGATCTTAACGTTCTTCTCAAGCTGCGGATCATCGCCTGAATAATCTGCTGCGAATGTTGGAACTGCGAACATGGTGCTTGCTGTGATTGCTGCCATTAAGAGAGCTAAAGTTTTCTTTTTCATTGTAAAAACCTCCGATTTTTCAATTTTTGAGTTTGTGTTCGGAATCTTCTAAGATTCCCTCTGTTACTTTTCAGCCAATTTACTTTTCGGTCATGTTTGTTTCTTTTTTATCCCCGGGAAATATCTTATGGTTATATAATACCATTGTTCATTTTTTTTACCAGTGCCTATTTTTTTTGGTAATGTGCAGATTTTTTAGACTGTTTTGTATTAAAAAATTATGTTTTCAAAAGCTGTTTGTTATATGTTTTATACATTTAGGTAATTTTACACAAGATTATAATATGTTTTTTGCACAATATTCTATTTGAGCAAAACTATCGCATCAAAGCTAATTCTCCGCCTTCCACACATTCCCCTTGTACTCATTCGGTGTCATGCCTTCATGCTTCTTGAAAATATCGCAAAAATACCGGTAATTATTATAGCCAACCATCTCGCTGACCTCATTGACCTTATAGCCGTCCTGAAGCAGCTTCTTCGCTTTCTTGATCCTCAGATCCGTGAGATATTTCACATAGGAAGTACCCACCTCTGTTTTAAAAAGGACACTCAGATATGCCGTGCTCATGCCTACCCGGTCTGCCAGCTCACTAAGCCCGATATCCTGGTTATAATGTTCATCCAGATAAGTAAGCAGTTCCAGGATCACACGGTGCTTGCTGCCAGTCTGGTCTGCTGTAAGATGCTTGCCAATATCAGAAAGCACACTTTCTCCATATGCCTGCACTTCTTCAATGCTCTGGCATTTCTCCATTTCCTGAAAGGATACCAGGGAGCCCCGTTCCACCTGCTTCTGGCTCTCGATCAATACGTCGCTGAGCACACACAGATGCTTGTAAAATTCCCTGCGGAAATCCTGCATTTCCGGATAAAGTTCTTTCAGGCAACGGATTGCCTCTCTGGAATATTCACGGAAGGCTCCTGCGTCACAGCCTGTGATGCTTTTAATGCCTCCTTCAAAAATCTTTTCCAGTTCCTGGAATTTCTCCCGGTTCGCCTGTGCCTTGCGATTGTCTTCGTGGCGGTTTTTTGCCCATTCCTCTTCAATTCTGGAAAGAGCATTTTTCAGCTTTTCGGCAGTTACAGGCTTATCAATATAGTCTTTTACTCCAAGGGTCAGAGCCCGCTGCGCATAAACAAATTCAGAATAGCCGCTGATTACCACAAAACAAGTCTCCGGGCATTCCTCCTTTGCGGCTTCAATTACAGACAGTCCGTCCAGTCCTGGAATACGGATGTCCGTAATTACCACGTCCGGTTTCTCATTCCGTATCACCTCTAGCCCCTGGATTCCGTCATAGGCAGCACCTATCACTTCATAATCCAGCTTCAGCCGGGAAATTAAAGCCTTGATTCCCTGCACAACTATATATTCATCATCAATTACTACCAAGCGATACATGAAAATCCCTCCTGTATCTCTAAAACATTTTTGAAAAAGCTTTCTGCATATTTTACCTCACTGGCACCACAATCGTCACCTTTGTCCCTTCTCCCGGACTGCTTTCAAAGGTCACTCCGTATTTTTCACCATAATTCAGCTTAATACGCTCAATTACGTTCTTCACTCCATATCCTTTTTCCAATCTGGACATATCATCGATTCCCACACCATCATCCTCAATGGTAAAGATCATATTGTTCTGTTCCTGCCAGCCACGCAGAGAAATCTTACCTTTTCCGATTTTCGGCTCCAGGCCATGATACATGGCATTTTCGATAAATGGCTGGAAAATAAAGGTGATGGTCTCCCGCGGGAGGATTTCACGGCTGATATCTACAAATAACTCAAAACGGTTATTATAACGCATATTCTGCAGCTTCATATACCCCTGCATCCATTTCACAGAATCCGCAACTGTAATGTATTTGCTTCCATTATTCAGTGCCAGCTTGAAATTGTCTGAAAGCGCCTCCACCATTTCCGCCATCTGGTCATCCCCGTGCATGATTGCCACAAAATACAGGGAATCCAGAGTGTTATAAAGGAAATGAGGATTGATCTGGGACTGTAAAAGCAAAAGCTCTGCCTCACGCTCATTCAGCTTCACCGCCATCAGATGCTCGGAAAGTTCCAGGTTTGTATTAACCATCTCTTTAAATTTCTGTCCGATCCGGCCAACCTCACTGTAATCAAACTCTTCTGTAATATGACGCTCTCCCTCTCCGACCTTGGCAATGGTATTTTCCAGCTGCTTCAGCGGATGACTGATTGTTCTGGAAATGATCCTTGCCATGATAAAACCAACGAGCAGTACACAGCCTGCCACCCAGAAGGAAGTGAGGCGGACATTTTTGCTTTCTTCGCTGATCTCGTCTTTCTCTACTACGTTCACTATTTTCCAGCCTGTAGTCCCATTATTAACAGAAGAAAATAGATACGCCCGATTCTTTTCCGGATTGGAAAATGCCTCCATGATCGCATTTTCCTGTTCCTCATTTCCAACAAAATAAACCAGCTGGTCAGCCTCATTCACCACCATAAAATTACTGGAATCAAAGCTCTCGTTTCCCATGACAAAAGATTGGCCAAGCAGCTTCTGACTAAGTCCAATGATCATATATCCCATTCCCTTTCCATCGGATGGATTGATCATATATTTCGCATAGGAAAATCCGGTTTTGGTACCTGCGCTCAGAATACTGTCTCTGAAAAACACCTCTTTTCCTCTTGCTGCCTGAGCCTGTTTTACCCAGTCCTCTTCAAGGATATCTTTGTCTTCATAATAATTATAAAAATCATAGGTGCCTTCATTTACATTATTTAACTGGAAAACATGACCATAAAGATCTGTAAACACAATATAATTTACCCAGACCTGCTGGCTCGCCATCTCATTTGCGATCTTACGCAAATTCACACGGTCAGTGGAAGAGAATTTACTTCCACCATATTCATCTCCCTTTTCCAGTATCTGTTGAAGAGCTTCGTCATTCAGGAAATTACGTCCCACATCCACGATATTTTTCAGATTCATGTCCATAACACGACTGGAATTCTTAAGCGTGGACTGGTAGGATGCCCGGTAGTTCTGTTCGATGGCTTCTATAGAAGTTTTGTATACAATATTCATCAAAACTCCCAC
This sequence comes from Clostridia bacterium, assembly GCA_029101305.1. Classification (GTDB taxonomy): domain Bacteria; phylum Bacillota; class Clostridia; order Lachnospirales; family Lachnospiraceae; genus Blautia_A. The sequence continues at coordinate 6,154 of JAQXQS010000005.1, forward strand.
ACCCAAAAGGGTGATGAGAAACATGGAAAGAAAAATCTGATTCTGAATACTCAGCTGCCTCCATGCTGTCTGTATTCCCGAAACCTGTTTCTTTTTTTCCATATTTCCATCACCCTCTCGTATTTTAAGGCGTATTAAAGAATACGCTCACAACGTAAATTCATTTGCCTTCGCTCTGGCGCAGCAAACCCAATCTGCCTTTCAGTAAAATTGGCAGAAATTTTTATTGTTCAAATACAATACGATAAATACCGCTTCCAGCTTCCGCAGCCATATAATCGGCTTCCTGGGTAAAGGTAAGTCCGTCGCTCTCTTTCACCAGTTTCGCTTCATCCAGACGGATCTGGGCCGTTGTATTTACCGGAATATGAACCGTCAGCACGATCTGTTTTCCCTGGACTTCCCATTTTACACCAACATTGCCATAAATGCTATGGTAATTTCCGACAGTATATTCCAGGTTACCACCGATTCTCGGATAAAGGATCGCATGCTTAAAGCCTGGCTGATCCGGGTCAGCTTCAATTCCTGCCATTGCGCGGTACATCCACTCACCGATCGCACCGTATGCATAATGGTTAAAGGAGTTCATATCTGCGCTCCACATGCTTCCATCATCCTTCAGTCCATCCCAGTGCTCCCAGATGGTTGTGGCACCTTTTTTCACCTGATACAGCCAGGATGGGAAATCCTCTTTCAGAAGCAGGTCATAGGCCTCTTTCAGGCTGTGATTCTGGCTGAGTGCATGGCAGAAATACGGGGTTCCCACAAATCCGGTAACCAGATGGCCATTCTCTTTATCCAGAAGTTTTTTCAGACCTTCTACTGTCTTTTCAATATATTTCTCAGGTGTCAGCTGGAAATACAGAGCCACAATATGGGCAGTCTGTGTCTGGGCTGTCATATTTCCATCCTCATCAAAGAAGGTTTTCTGGAATTTATCTACGATCTTATTGTAAAGTGCTTCATACTCTGCTGCCACATCCTCTTTTCCAAGTGCACGGGCCATTCTTACAAAAAGTCCAGTGGAATATGCATAGTATGCAGTACAGGTCAGGTCGTTTGGAGTGGCGCCGAAATAGCTGCCTTCCTCTGCGTCAAGTGCAACCCAGTCACCGAACTGCAGCTTGTAATTCCAGATATAATCCACAGCATGTGCACGCATGAAATCAATCCAGCCTTTCATGCTGTTGTACTGCTTTTTCAGAATATCCTTGTCGCCGTACATCAGGTACATGGTCCATGGGTTGATGATCGCTGCATCTGCCCAGGCTGCTGCGGAATGAGGTCCCTGGCTGAGAAGCCAGTTGCCATCTGTGCGTCCTTCCTCAATGTTCGGGATAACATGGGGCACACCGCCCTCCAGTGTCTGGTCAACCTCCAGGTCGCGGAGCCATTTCTTATAGAATGTATAGGTATTCATCAGGTAAGTAGCTGTGCGGCAGAAAATCTGCGCATCGCCAGTCCAGCCCAGACGCTCGTCACGCTGCGGGCAGTCTGTAGGCACATCCAGGAAGTTGCTCTTAAGTCCCCACAGGAAATTGTGATGAAGCTGATTCAACAACGGATTGGAGCACTCCAGGCTTCCGTTTGACGCCATATCGGAATGCAGTGTACATGCCGTAAAGTTCTCTGCTTTCGGTTCACCTGGATAGGAAACGATCAGTGCATACTGGAAGCCCATATAGGTAAAGGTAGGATGCCAGGTCACGGTTTCTTCTTTTGCAAACGTATATTTCATGGTTGCCTTGGCTGCACGGAGGTTATCCAGATAAACATTTCCGTCTTTGTCCAGAACCTCGAAGCAGTGGAGCTCGATCACATCCCCTGGCTTTCCTGTTGCAGTTACTTCAATACGGCCTGCCATATTCTGGGCAAAATCAATTACTGTATCTCCTGCTGGTGTTTTGAAGATTCGCTTTGCAGGAATGCGGTCCATTACATGTACCTTGGCGCCATACTGCGCACGCATAACCTGAGTGTCAAAAAATACTAACTGTACCGGTTTCCAGTCCCCTTTTGGAATCTCAGCCTTAGACCAGTCCGGAATTTCCAGAGCCGCATCATAAGTTTCACCATCATAAATTTCGGCAAACACGACTGGTGAATCACAGCCCTTCCAGGAGGGATCTGTACAGATGGATTCTGTAGTTCCGTCGGTATAACGAACCAGGATTTCCATGGTAAAAGCAGTCTGGTCGCCATAGTTATTGCGTGCCTTTGTCAGTCCCATTACGCCCTTGTACCAGCCTGGAGCCAACATTGCACCTGCACCGTTGACACCTTTTTGCAGATACTCTGTTACATCGTAGGTCTGATAAAGAAGATGTCTTCTGTAGGAGGTCCATCCAGGAGTCATCTCATCCTCGCCTACTTTTCTTCCATTCAGATAGAACTGATACAGACCAAGAGCAGTTGTAAATGCGTAAGCTTCTTTTACTTCTTTTTTGATTTCAAAGGTTCCTCTTACATAGGTTCCCTTGGAAACGCTTTTGTAGGAATCATCTGTTTCTGTAGATACGAAAGGTGCTTTCCACGCAGGTGCGCCTTCTTCCCATTCACCATGTTCCCCTGCAAGTGCAGTTACGAAGGAAGCTGTCTCACTCCAGTCCGTTTCTTCCTCACCGTCACTTACCTTTGCGCGGACAAAATAACGTCTGCCGCTTTCAAGAGCTGCACCTTCCACATAAACATGTGCAGATTCCTCTGATTCAGTTTTGCCGCTGTCATAAATCAGTTCCGCAAAAGCAGGATCCTTGGCGATCTGAAGTTCGTAGAATTTCTGTTTTACATTTCTCTTATCACTTGTAAGCTCCCAGGCAAACTGGGGCATATGGGAAACGCCCACCGGGGCAGTTTCATAATCCATGTAGATGTTCTTAATTGCCAGCATTTATTTTCCCGATCCTTTCTCGTAACTATCTCATATCTATCTTGCGTTATATTTTGCCGAATACTTATCTAAACGGAAATTTCGGCGTAGCAGACATTTCCATGAATGAAAGTCAATTGCTCCGCGCCAAAATTTTTTCATGTATCAGCGCTTTCTCAGCTTCAGCATCTGTCTTGCTTCATCCGGGGTTGCAGGTTCCAGACCCATAGCGCGGATCAGATTTACCAGTTTCTCCACAACCTGCCAGTTATACTGGGCTTCAACTCCATCAGAAAGATAAGCACTGTCTTCAAAGCCAACACGCACTACTGTTGCACCCATGGCAATTGCAGCAGCCAGGAAGGTCCAATTGTCACGTCCGAAATGAGTAACACCCCAAAGGGAATCTGATGGGACAAAAGAACGGAAAGCTGCCAGCATTTCCGGGGTTGGCTGCATACCGCCTTTATGTCCGAATACCAGGTTAAACAGCATCGGATCTGCAAATGGCTGCTCTCCTCTTACGATCTGCATATTATGGATCATTCCAATGTCAAATACTTCTGTTTCCGGAAGGATTCCTCTTTTATAAACTGCATCTGCACAATAACGGATATCATCAAAGGAATTGATGTATACGGCTTCTCCAAGGTTTGTGCTGCCACCATTCAGGGAGGCACTTTCTACCTTTGGATAATCCAGGGGATTGCAGCGGTCCTGGATATTCATGTCAGAAACACCACCTGTAGATGCCTGGACTACCACATCGGTACGTTTCAGGATCTCATCAAAACATTCAGACATATAAGTAATATCTGGAGTCAGGCTGCCATCTGGTTTTCTGCAATGAAGATGGCACATGGCTGCACCAAGCTTCACGCTCTTCTCTACATCTTCTGCAAGTTTTACTGCATCTACACTGGTTCCCGCCTGTACCGGAGCCAGGGATATGATTACTTTTCGCATTTTATAAACCTCCCATTGCGTTGCTATTTAATTCAAATCAACTCTTCTACAATTTCTTTCAACGTAGCAACTTCCCCCACGTTTCCAGGGAAAATAATATAAGGCATTCCCGGGAATTTGCTTTCTTCCCCTGTCATCCACACCGGGATTCCTTTTTTCACCTGCCCCATAACACGGGCCTTCTTCACGCGAAGCGCCTTGGTTCCTACATCTGAGGATGTGATTCCGCCCTTGGCAATAATGAATTTGGGTTTCACAGAAAGCTTTCCAATAATACTTGTCACTGCATTGGAAATCTTTACGGAAATCTGCAGTTTTTCTTCCGGAGTCATATTCTCCGGGGCAAGAAGCTGTCTGCTTGTATAAATTACAACGGTTCTGCCAGACAGAATTTTTTCCTCTGCCGCTTTTACCGTTCTCTCTACCTCTTTTTCCAGTCCGTTTTCCTCAAATACGGTATTTACCTGGAATTCCATAAAATCAGCCTGTCCTTCAAGCTCCTTCAGACAGTTCAGCTGATCTGTGGTTTTCTTCACATGGGAACCGATCAGCACGATTCCCCCATTCTTGGTATCCCCCTCTAACTGCGTTCTTCCAAGAAGAGGCTGGTCAGACACACGGCCCATTACTTTTGTGAAAGCAGCTGCAGTTCTTGCCATATAATGTTTTCCCGCTTTCATGGCAAGGACAAGTGCTGCGCAGAATACTTTCAGATCTGCATAAGAAACTGCATTTACTATAATCTTCGCCATATTCTGTGCAGACATAAGCTTCGTCTTGATTCCCTGTACGTCCAATGCGTTTAATTCTTCCAGGGAAATAGAAATGCAGTCCTCTTTATGGTACTTTCCTTCCGTTTTTTCTTCCACATATTCTGTAAGATCAGATGATTTATAACCAAAGGTCTTGTCCTTGGCAAACTCTGTCATCCCGGCTGGAATCAGCTTGTCCTGCTCTTTTACATAATGGATGTTATCCATTGTATAACGGCCGCCTTCCGGGAAAAACGGGCAAAGAATTTCGCCATCTATCTCTAAGGTCACAGGATTTCTATCGCCTATATTTGTACAATTATTCTTATCTTTCCCAGTCTCCTCGTTCTGCATCAATGTCTCTGCAAGCATTCTGGTTTCCAGTGGATAATGGCCTCTTAAAGTGGAATCGCCACGGGAAATGATCATAAAATCCTGTCCCAGTTCATCCGCTACTTTCTTCACCCTTTTTGCAATATCCTGGTGGACTCTGGTAGTTTCCTCCACGGAAAAGCTGCGGGAATTGGTAAGAATAAAGAACATGGATTCTTTTTCCTGGAATCCCTTGCGAATGGATTCTTCCTCCCAGTCTGTATAAACGGACACATCATGAACAGTCTGTACACCGGTGGGATCGTCATCCAGTACCACCAGTTTTTTATGAAAACCCTCCATCGCCTGGGCAAGAAGAGCTTCTGCTTTGTTCTCATCCGTTTTGGTTTTTTCTTCTATGGTTGTAAAGGGAATGATCTTATATTCCATATTTATAAATTCTCCATTCTGAATCTTTACTTTTTTGAGAGGCAGCTTTTATACTGTATACGCAATCGGGAACCAGATCCGCATCTCGCCGTAATCACGGTTATCCCACGCATAATAAGGGATCAGGCGTACCTGTTTCCTGCCCATACCGTGATATTTCAGCGACTGGTACAGGGCATTTCTGTCGAATTCAGAACGGTCAATGGCATATTCTTCTGTTTCCAGAGCTGTCATTTTTCTTCCCTGGATCTCGTACTCCACAGGAGTAAATTCTGCATTCAGATCCAGATAAATATCATCCAGAGTGGCCGCCTGTGTATCCACACTTTCACAGCAGTATACCAGCGGTCCACGCTCGATTGCTGCCTGTCCCACGGTTTCCTCCACCATGTTATTGGCAACTGTATAGCGGACTTCCATATCCAGATTCAGCTGTACATCCATATTCTGTGGATCTTCCACCAGAATATCCAGATAAGTTCCTGCATCCTCTTTTGCAAGCCCCCGGTCTACTGCCCCACCTTTGATGGAACCACCTGCTGCCCAGCCTGGGACACGAAGTCTCAGATGAACCGGTGCATTTACTTTCACATCTTTTGTAGTGAAATGAATCGCTCCATCAAAAGGATAATCTGTAGACTGAACAAGTGTAAATTCACCACCGTTTTCCAGTTTCACCTGTGCCTCACTTGCACCGTACATACCAGTCCATACGCTGTTATCAGAGGTCAGGTATGCATATTCGCTGGACTGCGCAATGGTTCTTGCCAGGTTTGGAGGGCAACAGTAGCTGAGAATGTATTCACTTCTGGTAAGGGGCCAGATCAGCTTATAATCAAGCTCTTTGGCACGTCTTAACATATTTTCATAGAAAAATCTCTTCCCATCCAGGCTAAGTGCAGCCAGATTGGTATTTAACATCATGCGCTCAAGAATATCGAAATACTCTGCCTTCGGCTCCAGCTGGAACATACGGTATGCCCAGAAAACACCGCCAAGAGACGCACAGGTCTCATTGTATGCAGTAATATTCGGAAGCTGATATTCATAACCATAAGCCTGATGTACAAGCTGGTGGTCAAAGAAATATCCATAGGGAGATGCTCCGTTGTATAGCGCTCCACAGCCACCGGTAATATAAATTTTTTTATCCACAAGGCTTCTCCACACTTTGTGGAGTACTTCCATATAATCAGGATCCTCCTCTTCCAGACAAAGATCCGCTACGCCTGCATAGAGATAGTTGGCACGCACTGCATGGCCAAGAATCTTCTCGTGCTGTTTCAGCGGAATTTTATCCTGATTATCATCCATACCGTTTTTCACACTATCGCGAAGAGCGATTGCCTGTTTCGCAAGCTTCAGATAACGTTTGTCACCAGTAGTACGGTACATTTCCACAAGTCCCATATAGTGAGATGGGCAGACTGCGGTCTGCACTTCCCCGGTGCGCTCTGCCTCTTCATAAAGATGCTCCAGATAGTCTGCTGTTTTTGCTGCAATGGCAAGGAAATTATCTTTTCCGGTAATTCTCTTGTGTACGCAGGCAGCGGTAAACATATGTCCGAAATTATAGACCTCGAAATCGTTAATATCTCCCATTCTGGAAACACCGTTGCCGCTTCTTTCCCCAATGATCTGCTTAGTGGAAAGGTATCCGTCCGGCTGCTGTGCCCTGCCGATCAGGTCTATGTAATCCTCAATTTCGTCCTTCAGCTGCCGGTTATCTGTCTGATACGCTGTATAGATGGCAGATTCCATCCATTTATAAAAGTCTCCGTCGCCGAAAACGGTTCCGTCAAAGTCTCCCTGTGCATCCCCTGCACAGATTTTAAAATTCTCTACTACATGGCTGATATCCTTGCTGTCAAACATGTGCTTCAGCTGGGGCACTGTGCTGTTGGCGCAGGTATCAAAGCGCTCCTTCCAAAGACCGCCTGTCCATTTTACTTTCATTCCGTCAAGGGCGTGAACCTTTGCGTATGGGGATCTGGTTGTATCTGTAAGCATGGTTGTTCTCCTTAATTCTGATAAAAATCATTATGTATATAAATTATTTTATAATCCCTTAGCCTTCAGTGCAGCAGCAAGTGCCTGGGCACCAAACCGCGGGCTGGAAAGTACCGGTTTGCCGATTTTCTCATGAATTGCATCTTCTGCATAAGCCATAGAGCCCTGTGCCAGAAGAATTACATCTACCTGATCTGCAATCTCTGCTGCTTTTCCACAAAGTAAAGCTTTAAACTTGTCCTGATCTGCGCCGAACGCATCTACCAGTCCATCTACCAGCTCTACATGCTTATTCATTTCTCTTGCAACACGTGCAACTGTATTTTTCGTCGGTTCAAGAGTGGTAGGAAGAGTGGCAAGTACGCCTACCCGAAGTCCCAGGCGGGCTGCTTCACGGCACATTTCCTCATCAATACGCACAATAGGGATTCCGGTATAACGTCCGATACTCTGCGCTGCATCTGCAACCTCTCCTACTGAAGAACAGCAATTCAGAATTGCATCAGCTCCGTCGGAAACAGCCTGCATATACATGCCAACAAGGCGGGCTGCTGCTCCGGCAGTTACATAGCCATGTTCTCTTACCTCTGCCAGAATAGACGGATCCTGATAATTCAAAATCTCCGGTGCATCGCCCAGATTCTTTCTGATTTCTTCATTCACGCACTCAATTAATTCCGGTGTGGTACTTGTGTAAACAATTCCTAATTTCATTTTATCTCTCTCCTTCTCTTAAGACGCTGTTAAGCTCTCTGATCTTATACTTTTATAGTTTCACTTGTTAATTTTGCCTATCAAATATGATTTTTTGCGTCCAATCTTTTAATAATCTATACAAAAATTTTACGATTATGGAGCTGTCCGCGTCAAGTCCAATTTATTTATTTAGTGTCACTTTTATTTGTGTTAAAGCCTATCATCGAAATACGAAACATTTTTGCGATTTGCCCTGAACAGTTCTATTAATTCCATATTTATAAACGGGATTTCACAAGCATGATACCGCCATGTAAAATCCCGTTTTATATCATTTTAAATATACATTTTTTATCTGGACAATATCGCGCAATTACAAATTTATTTATTCGTAATCACCGACGCTACCGCTTTCTTCCATCCAGCATACTTCTTTTCCCGTTTCTCTGCATCCATAGCCGGTTTGTAAGACACACGGTTCAGTTTGCCAAAAATCCTTTCATCCCATACCCCAAGACGAAGTCCTGCCGCGTAAGCCGGTCCGATTGCGGAAAGCTCTTCAGAGTCCGGAACCAGTACACCTGCGTCCGCAATATTACTCTGGAACTGCATCAGGTAATCATTTCTGGTGGGGCCGCCGTCTACACGAAGTTCCTTAACCGGAACCCCAGCATCCTCTGCCATTGCCAGCACTACATCTGTGATCTGGTAAGCAATACACTCTACTGCTGCACGTACAAACTCTGCCTTGCGGGTAGTACGGCTCATTCCTACTACAGAAGCTCTTGCTTCACTATCCCAGTAAGGTGCGCCAAGACCACTGAATGCCGGAACCAGGTACAGGTTATCTTCCTGAATAGCCTCTTTTGCCAGTTTGCCAGTTTCACCTGGGGAAGAAATAAGCTGGAGGTCATCTTTCAGCCATGTGATAACCGCGCCTGTGTAATTCAGGTTTCCTTCCAGGACATAATTTACCTTGCCGCCGATTTTCCATGCAAGGGAAGTTACAACTCCATGAGTGCTGAGGGTTGGTTTTTCCCCGATATTCATCATAATGGAGGAGCCTGTTCCATAGGTAGCTTTTGTCATGCCAGGCTGAAGGCAGCCCTGTCCGAAAAGAGAACCATGGGAATCACCAAGCACACCGTGAATCGGTACTTTCTTCGGGAGAAGTCCCTCGAAGTCGGTCTCACCAAAGCATGCATCAGAGTCTGTCATCTCAGCCATATTGGCCGGGTCAATGCCAAACAGCCCACAGATTTCCTCATCCCATTTCAGGTCAAAGATGTTAAAAAGCTGGGTTCTGGATGCATTGGAATAGTCTGTTCTATATTCTTTTCCCCCAGTCAGCTTGTAAACCAGCCAGCTGTCGATGGTTCCATGGCAGATTTCATGGCGTTCTGCCGCTTCTTTAGCGCCTTCTTCATTTTCCAGAAGCCAGGCAATCTTAGATGCCGGGAAATACGGAGAAAGATTCATACCTGTTTTCTGGCGGATCATTTCTGCTGCACCGGCTTTCTCTACACGGGCACAGATATCCACTGCACGGGCACACTGCCATACCACTGCATTTCCGTACGGTTTGCCTGTAATCCGGTTCCATGCAAGAGAAGTCTCACGCTGGTTGCTGATTCCAAGACCAACTACGCATTCTTTGTCAACACCCTCCAGAAGTTCTTTCACAACAGCCAGTACATTGCTGTAAATTTCCTCCGGGTCATGGGAAACCCAGCCTTTTTCATTGATGATCTGTCTGTGCGGGCGGTCAGTACGGCGCATGATACTGCCAGTCTCATCGAAAAGAAGTGCCTTGGTCCCCTGGGTACTCTGGTCGATACTTATGATATATTTTGCCATTTTTGCTATCCCCTTTATCACTATTCAAAAAACAACAAGCGTGCCTGACCAGGTATGCTCTGCTGTCGATTTCCGATCTATCAGCAACAGAACATACCCAGGAGCTGCATTTATTGCAGTCTGTCAGTCACGCTAAAGCTTGTTTTGTTATTCACTTTTTACCACTTCTCCGCGAGTGTATTTGAAAAAAACTTTCACCAATCTGCACACTCACTTTGCAGGAAATTTTGCCTTATTTCAAAGCTTCCACAGCCTTCTTCGCAATTCCCTCAGCATTTAATCCATAATAATCAAATACTTCCTGGGAGGTTCCTGTGATAACTGGTGCATCCGGAAGTGCCATGTTCAGCACCTTCTTCGGGCAGTTAGCACCAACTACCTGTGCAACCATGGAGCCAAGTCCGCCGAACGGAGCATGCTCTTCAACGGTGATCACTGCTTTCGCATTCTGTGCTGCTTTGATCACACCGTCTGCATCAAGAGGTTTCACACAGTACATATCCAGTACTGTTGCGGAGATTCCCTGTGCTTCCAGTAATTTGGCAGCTTCATTTGCCGGGCGGACCATCTCACCGCAGGCAATGATCGCTACGTCTGTTCCTTCTCTGAGAACAGTTGCCTTGTCCATTTCGAATGGGCAGTTATCTTCTGTATAAATGTCCTCAACCGGATTTCTTCCTACACGGATGTAAGCCGGTTTCTCATCTTTTAACAGAGCCTCGATCAGGTGCTTGGTCTGATGACGGTCACTTGGAAGATAAACTCTCATGTTCGGGATTGCAGACATGGCTGCAATATCCTGTGCGGAATGATGGCTCATTCCCAGTGCGCCGTAGCTTACACCACCGCTGATACCGATCAGGGTAACATTTGTGTTGGAATATGCAACATCAATTTTGGCCTGCTCATAGCTTCTTGTAGATAAGAAGCAGGCTGGTGAGCATGCGAAAGGCTTCTTTCCACATTTTGCAAGACCTGCGGAAATACTTACCAGGTTCTGCTCTGCGATACCAGTCTCAACGAACTGATCCGGGAAATTATCTGCAAATGGTGTCATGGAAGCAGATCCTCTGGAGTCACTGCAAAGCACCATAATATCTTTGTCTTCTTTTGCCTTGTCCATCAGTACTTCACAGATGGCCTGTCTGTTTGGAATCTTATTCATGAAGAGTGGCCTCCTTTCTTGCTGCAAAATCCGCGATGATCTGATCATATTCTTCCTGGGTAGGAACCTTATGATGCCAGTTTGCCTTGTTCTCCATTACGGAAGAGCCGCAGCCTTTTACGGTATTTGCAATTACAGCGGTTGGTTTGCCTTTAACAGTTTTTGCTTCTTCAAAAGCAGCATTTAACTGGTCAATGTCATTACCATCTTTTACATCGATCACATGCCATCCGAAGGAACGGATACGCTCGCACAGATCATCATGTCCCATTACATCTTCTGTATTTCCGGAAATCTGAAGGCGGTTACGGTCAACGACTGCGCAAAGATTATCCAGTTTATACTGATGTCCAGCCATGAAGCCTTCCCATACAGAGCCTTCTGCCAGCTCACCATCACCCATTACGGTGTAAACACGGTAGTCTCTGTTGTCTTTTTTGCCAGCCAGAGCCATACCTACGCAGACCGGAAGTCCATGTCCAAGGGAACCAGAGTTCATCTCGATTCCTGGAAGCTTGTTGTTCGGGTGTCCGATATATTTAGAACCAAATTTAGAAAAATGCTCTTTTACATCTTCAAGATCCAGGAAGCCTTTTGCTGCAAGTACTGCATAATAAGCTTCTACAGAATGACCTTTGCTCAGTACGAAACGGTCACGGTTCGGGTCATCCATGTTTTCCGGAGAGATGTTCATCTGGCAGAAATACAGGCTAATCAGAGTATCGATCACACTCATGTCACCGCCGATGTGTCCGCCCTTTCCGGCAACGATGATATCTACAGTATCTTTTCTTAAATCAAAAGATTTTGCCTTTAAATTTTCCATTCTCATTCACCTCTTAAATATGCTTTCACATCTTCTTCAATAGGATCATATAAATCAGGAGTGATTCCCATATATTTGCATGCCTCATAAAGTACCGGAACTACATCCTTATGGATACCTACACAGTGATGGATGTATGGTCCCTCTACGATCTTGGCTTCCAGACGTTTGATGTTCTCTACCTCAACCCAGAGATAAGTTCCCATTCCTTTCGGTCCGTCAACGCCTTTGGCTTTTCCAAGAAGCATGGAGTACTCTCCGTTATCACCGTCGAAACGTGCCAGAGTTACTTCGCCATGTTTTGCTTCTGCTGTAATACTTCCCGGATGGCTGAATGCCAGCGGATAAGTAAGCTTCGGTGTCTCTTTTGCAACAGAGATCGGCCATGGTCCACAATGCTGAAGGAGCTCACCGTTCTCAATATCAGGATGACGGATGGTCCAGTCAGCGAAGAAGCTTCTGGTATCATCAAGTGCTGCTGCCTCAACAAGAAGAGCTGTAATAGCACCGTGGATATCTGTCTCGCAGACAACCGGGATTCCTTCTTCGTTCAGAAGGGCATTTGCTGCACATGGCATAATTCCGATTTCACTCTGTAACTGGTTCCAGCACTGGATTGCAGCTGCCTGGCAGCCATATTTTGTAATCAGGTTTTTCATAGCAACCTTAAGAGCTGCTACATTTTCAAGCTCGTTGTCTTTGATGCAGATTTCCATATGCTCGCGGCAGTATTCTACAACCTTGGCAACCTCTGTTCCTTCTGCTTTGGCTTTCTTCATCTCATCTGTCAGCTCTGGCATTGGGATCGGAGTCAGCTGGATGTTGAATTTCTCCAGAAGCTCACCCTCGTTGCACATGGTTGACCAGAACTCATATGGTCTTGTGGAAATCTGAAGGATTCTCATATTACGGAAGGTTTTTACTACATTACAGACAGCCATGAAATCGCGAAGGCCACGCTCGAATACAGGGTCGTTCAGTCTGCAGTTGGTCATGTATGTAAATGGAACGCGGAATCTTCTAAGTACTTTACCTGTTGCGAAAAGTCCGCACTGTGTATCACGGAGACGTACGCCGTTCTCATCCGGACGCTCATCAAGAGGTCCCCACAGAAGAACCGGTACATTTAACTCTTTTGCAAGTCTTGCACACTCAAACTCTGTTCCGAAGTTACAGTGTGGAAGGAAAAGTCCGTCGATTTTCTCTTTTTTGAACTTCTCTGCGATCTTGATGCGGCCTGCCTCATCATACAGAAGTCCTTCATCATTTACATCTGTGATATCTACAAAATCAATTCCTAACTCTCTTAATCTGTCTGCAGTAAGTCCACGATACTTTACTGCATCTGGTGCACTGAAAATGCTTCGTCTGGTTGGCGCGTAGCCGATCTTAATGTTTGCCATTCTGGGTGTCCTCCTTGTATTTTATAATTTTTATAGTTTCTGATTTTTAAGCTTCAATTGAATTTTTTTCTTGCAATTCATCTTTTTTGATACTTTCGTATTTGCTTTTCTTTGATTCTAGTATATGGCTCTTTGTACTTTATTTCTATATAAAATAAAGTATTTTCCACTTTATTTTTACTTTATTTATTGTGAATATATTGTTTATTTTTCAATTAAGAAGTACAATATATACAATAATTCACTTGACAGATACGCCGCATCAACGAAATGCAACATATTTTGAAGGTTCGCTTTGAACAATTGATGCAACATAGTAAATTTCCCGGGAGGTGTCCATAAAATGTCCATTACCGCAAAAGAACTGGCCCAGAAGCTGAAGCTTTCCCAGACTGCCGTCTCCATGGCTCTCAATAACAAGCCCGGAGTCAGCACAGAAACCCGGCGTATGGTGGTGGAGGCAGCTGAGAAGTACGGCTATGACTTTACCAGACTTTCCTTAAAGAAAAATAAAGCAGGAAGTATTTACGCGGTAAGTTACCGTTCCCACAACGCCATTATGTCCTACTCTCCTATTTTTGACGCAATGGTAGAAGGAATGGAATCCATGGTCCAGAAGAATAACTACAAGCTGAAGGTGATCACCTTTTATGAAAAAAGAGACAATCTGGAACATTATCTGGAAGACCTTCGGACTACAGACTGCGTAGGACTTATCCTGTTTGGAACAGAAATGCGTGAAGAAATGGTACGTCCTTTCCTAAAGCTGCCTTTCCCGGTGGTAATCCTGGATGCCTATTTCGAGAATCTGGATTGTACCTATGTTGTTCCAAACAACCGACAGGGTGCTTACCTGGCTACGGACTATCTCATCAGCCGTAGGATGAAGCAGCCAGGATATCTGCAGTCCACCTATCCGCTCCGGAACTTTTCCGAGCGTCTGGAGGGCTTCTACCATGCAGTCCATGATAATGGAATGTCACGCTCCCGCTGTGTCATTCACCAGCTTTCCCCTACCATCGACGGAGCAATGGCAGATATGCTGGCTGTGATCGATCGTGGGGACGCACTGGCAGACTGCTATTTCGCAGACAATGACCTGATTGCTATCGGAACCATCAAAGCACTGAAGCTTCGTGGGTATAAAGTCCCGGAACAGATAGCGATCGTAGGCTTTGATAATATTTCAGAAGGCCGGATCATTGACCCTTCCCTTACCAGCATCAGTATCCCACGCCATTATATGGGCCAGGTTGCCGCAAGGGAATTGTTGTCACAGATTGATGCCCCGCAGCAGCATACCTGTAAAATTGAAGTTTCGGCAAATTTGGTAAAGCGTTTCTCGGTTTAAAAATGCTGCATAAAAGCAGCTAAATCACAGAAATCCGAAATCTCGGGGTGAAATCATACTGACAAATCTCTACATTTATGGTATACTTATGCTGTTGCCTACCGTTACAGATGTCGGATACACAATATCATTCCCTGACATCTTATCATAAACGAAACAGGCATGTCTGCTTACGCAGATATCACCATAAAGGAAAGTCGGGAGGGATATTTAATGGATGAAAAAATTCTGAAATTCTTTAAAAAGCATAAGATCCATATCAATGATATCAAATATCTGCTTAGACAGGAGAATAAGACTTGCATTTACATGAAAGACGGACGTATCGTAAGAACCTTCATCACAGTCAAGGATCTGTATGATGTCCTGATACCTTATGACTATCTTTCCATAAATAAGGGCACTGTTGTCGCCAGAAACCAGATCGACCACATAGAAAACTGCACCTACTATATGCGGGATGGTCTCCGTCTCGAGGGGCGTAAACGAGGTGCTGCCACCCATAAGCTTTTAAACAAATCCCTTCACCAGGATCTTTCCAAAATTGCTTCCACCAATATCCGTACCCGTTTTTCGGTGCTGGACAATATGCCGCTGGCATTTTGTGTGATCGAGCTTATTTTCAATCAAGGGGGAACCGGTATCGATTTCGTCTTCCGTTATTGTAATAAAGAATTGCTCCGTCTGGAAAAATTGACTGCAAATGACATAGTCGATCAGTCCTTCTATCAGGTATTTCCAGATGGCGACCGCAAGCTTCTTGCCACCTACACAGATGTAGCGGTAAATGGCGGGAAATGCCATATGCACACTTACAGCTCCCACATCGGCAAAAATATTCTCATCAAGGCCTTCCAGCCCCTGGAGAATTTCTGTGCATGCGTATTGATCCCAGAAAGCGAAATGGCAGAATAACCCGAAGGTTCTTCTGCCACTTCTTTTTATTTACTGATTCTGGCTGTTTCTATACTGTTCTGGTGTAATTCCTTCTATTTTTTTAAATACCCTGAAGAAATACTTCACATTTTCATAGCCTACCGCCTGTGCGATCTGATACATCTTTTTGCTGGTGCCTCTCAACAGCTCTTTTGCATGGCTGACGCGGACCAGGTTTACATAATCCACAAAACTGATTCCCATCCGCGCTTTAAACGCAGAACTGAGATAACTTCTGTTCAGACGGAATAATGACGCAACAAATTCCTGGGTCAGATCTTTTTCATAATGCAGGTCAATATAATTTTTCACATTTTCCAGAACGTCCTTCTCCGAATAAAATCCAGCATTCTCAAATGCCATAGACATATTTTTGAAAATCTGTTCAAAATACTCCTCCAGTTCCTGGAAACGGAAAATAAGATTCAGGTTGCTGATCAGATTCAGGCTTGTAGCGGCACTTTTGTGCACCTGCAAATCCCGCGGAAGGGATTTTTTCAAGATCTCCGCGATTTCCAGACAGTATTCTTTTGCGTCCTTCAGACTGCATTTCTCATTTCTTGCAAAATAATGAAATAATTCCGGGAACACCGCCTCCACTTCACTGGTTCTTCCAGATTCTACCAGAAACAGAAACTGCTCCAGCTTAGGCCATTCCAGTGTACAGTTCTCCTGCGTCTTTTCTTCAAAAAACAGGTAATCCCTTTTCATCCCCAGAGTCATCTGATTCAGTGCCTGCAGAGACTGTGAATATGCCCGGTTCAGCTGCGTGAAACTTTCCTGTACCTGACTGATTCCATAAAAAGGTTCAATCCGAAGGCTTTCCAGAAAACAATCCAGAAGGTTTTTTATCTGAAGGATTTCCTCTTCTTTCACCTCTTTTTCCCTCGGGAAAAACAGCAATAGAAAATACAGATTCTCGATATTGTCCCTGGCAAGCAGAATCGTCTCTGCTTCCACCTCCCGCATAGTCAGAAATTCTGTCAATGCTTTCTCTCTTGTTTTACCAGATAACGTGACTGTCATTACTGCAAACCGGTGATCTTCCTTAAGTCTGCACATCTTGCGGGAACTGAATACCGGCATTTCCTTGCCTTCGCCAAACAATGCATTGCGAAGTATCTGCCTGTCATACTCATACTTCAGGCTTTCCTTTTCCTGCTCATCCAATGTTAATTTTTCATGTAGGCTTTTCTGGTTTTTCAAAAGCCGGACTGCTTTGTTCACAGCGTTCCAAAGAGTTTCCTGACTGAAGGGCTTCACTATGTAATCCAGTGTATTGGCGCGAAGGGCCTCCTTGGCATAATCGAAATCTTTATATCCGCTGATCACAATAATATATTTCTCCGGATATTGGGTAGACAGAACCGGCAAAAGCTGGGTTCCGTCCATGATCGGCATTTTCATATCTGTGATAATAAAATCCGGATTCTTTTCCTCAATCAGTTCCAGCGCGCTTTTTCCATTGGAAGCCTGGGCAACGCATGTAACATCTGGATAATTTTCCAGTTTTTTCACCGTTCCACGACGGATCAGCGGTTCATCATCGATTACAATATAAGTATACATCCTGTTCTCTTCCTTCCTGTCAGCTCTCATCGTTTATCTGTCCGGCACTTATCGGCCTTTTTCCGGCACATTACCAGGCAATTTCCAACCTCTTTTTCCATCTATCGCAATTACTTCCCATCCTCAATCTCCGGGATCCGTATCTGCACAGTAGTTCCCTTGTCCTGCTCACTGGTAATTTCTAATCCGTAATCATCCCCATAATACAGCCTGATACGGGAATTAATATTTTTCAGTCCGATACTTCCGTTTTCTCTCTGGTTTAATTCCTGGAACTTTGGTTTCCCAGCCAGCATCTGCTGAAGATTTTCAAGCTTTTCCCGGGGAATTCCCACTCCATCATCCTTTACAGAAAAGCAGATTACTTTCCCCTGTTTCCGGGCTGACAGCCAGATCGTACTCCCTGCATTGCAATGAAGCAGTCCGTGATACAGGGCATTTTCCACCAATGGCTGAAGAATCAGTTTCAGTATCCTGCAAGAAAGCAGCTTCTCCGGAACATCCAGCTGAAATGAGAATCCATTATCGAAACGGATCTGCTGAATGGCAACAAAATTCTGCACATGAGCCAGTTCTTTTTCCAGAGGTACAAGTGCACCCTTGGTCTTGATACTATATCGGAACATATCCCCCAGCGCCAGTGCCATTACGGAAATGTCCCTGGAGCCTTCAATTTCTGCCAGACTGTTGATTGCCTCCAACGTATTATAAAGAAAATGGGCATTGATCTGGGACTCCAATGCTTTCATCTGGGTATCCATGAGGACGATTTTATTCTCATACTCAGATTTTATGTACCGGTTATTCTCCTCCAGCATCGTCCGGTATTGATTATATAATGTCCCGATCTCGTCCGTCCGGTTCAGATAGGGAGATTCCACGATCCGGTGCTTTTCTCTTGGATGTGCCATGATCCGGCTCAGTGCTGTGATCGGTTCCGTCAGATAACGGGCCAGGAAATAGGCCAGAATAATAAACATAATAAAAAATACTGCCAGAACCGAAATCATCTCAAGCAATGTGATTCTGAAATCTGAATCCAGGCTTGCTTTGTCAAAAACAGCTGTAAGTGTCAGTCCATCTTCCGAAATTTCTCTTTCGTATTCAATTTTTTGCTTCTTTTCCCCTGCAGAACCGCTCTGGTATATCACTTCTCCATCTCTGCTCACACAGAATTCTGCGGAGTCAGGAAGCACATTTATCTGATCCAGCGAAAAAATTTCCGGCGCACAGTTCACATACAGCACGCCCAGAAAGTCTCTGGAATATACATCATAGATACACATGGAAAAAGACACAGAAGGAGTGTCGTTCAGCAGATAGTCCCGTTCTCTGGTTCCCTCCACATATATTTTCCCCTTTAATGCCAGAGTGTTTTCATACCATTCTTCCCCTTTCGGATCATAATCACTGTAGACATCCACTCCGTTTCCATAGCCTTGGCCCAGCACAACGCCAGATGGGGTAAAAATAAAAATACCATTTACATTTTCTGTGGAAAAAGTGAAATCCTGAAAGGTGTATTTCATATTCTGGTTTGCTTCATAAATATCCCGGTCTGTATAGGATTCTTCTGAACCGGTAAATTTGCGCAGTTCCTGTATCAGCGTTTCCTCATTCGGTGATGTATACTGGACGATTTCCAGAATATGCTGCATCCCTTTCAGCACAGAGGTGGTCTCTTCCACTGCCTGTTCCATAATATTAGAAGATGTCTCTGTAATCCTGGCATTGGACAGTCTTGTATAATTTGTGTACGCAATATAGGAAAAAAGCAGCATAGGCACCACAGCCAGTGCGGAAAAAATAAGAAAAAAGCGAGTTTTCAGTTTCATATGTGGCTCCTTTAATCCAAATCTGTTGTTTACAAATTTCGGGAGAACTTTTATACTTTATAAATAATAACATCAGTGTCTCCGCTGATTTAATTGTTTAGAGCCATATTATCACAACTTTCTTCAATTTGGTAGTGAAAGGATTTTTTATGAAAAAATTATCTGTCCTGTTTCAGACCGCAGCTATAACCGCAAGCTTACTTCTAAGCCCTTTATCCAGTGTCTTAGCCGCCACCCCGGCCGATACTGTTTCCCAGGAGAAAACAGAAATTACCTTTATGGTCAGCGGAACCGGAGATTACGCCCAGCGTTACAAAGAATCACTGGAGGAGAAGCTTCTGGATGATTTTCCAGATATCGAGATCACAGTGGAAGCCTACCCGGATGAACAATATTACAGCACCCTTAATACGAAACTGAGCATGGGTGACGGGCCCGATTTCTTCCGTATCCAGTCCTACTGGGCAGGTCCAAACGCGGTCCAGAAGCTGGCACCGGCTGATTATCTGGTTCCCCTGGACGACCTTCCTGTCATACAAAGCACAGATAAAAACAACACGGATCCGTTCACTTACAATGGGCATATTTATTCTCTGGATGACGGCTCCATGATCTTATGCACCTATTACAATAAATCTGTTTTCCAAAAGCTAGGACTCTCCATTCCTCAGAACTGGCAGGAATTTCTCGATGTATGTGAAACACTGAAGCAGAATGGTATCACACCTATTGTCGCAGGAAACAAAGATTCTTACACCATGCAGTTCTGCCTTTATCAGATTGCGGCCAGTCAGGTTTATGCCGAAAATCCTGATTTTAACGCACAGCTGGCAGACGGAACCACCCATTTTACAGATCCTGGCACCTGGGATAAGGTTCTGGACCAGTATCTGCTGCTTTTCAAAAACAACTATGTTCTGGAGCATTCCCTGACCATGGGTAATTCAGAAGCAATAGAGCGCTTTACTAACGGGGAAGCTGCTATGCTTTTCAATGCCAATTTCACTTACCCCTCTTTAACAACAGCTATGGGCGAGGATGAAGTCGGCGCTTTTCCTTTACCTGCCAATGATGTCGGGCAGCCAGTTTATACGGTTATTTCCAAAGGAAATGGTACCGCGGTTTATTCAAGAAGTAAGCATATTGAATTATGTAAACAAATTTTCAATAAGCTGTATGCACCAGCGGATGCTTCTGCCACTGAAGAAAGCAGCGCAGACAATATATGGCAGATTTTCCTTAACCTTCAGGAAAAAGGCCAGTACACCAACAACTGCAACCAGGGCTGGAAGGGCGACGTGGAATGGACGCTGGAAGACGGACTTTCCCAGAAAATCGCCGGTGCTTCCATCTCCGTAAATTACATTACTGCCCAAATGCAAAAAGCTTATGAAAATGGCTAAACCAGGCACGCTCTCACTTGCAATCTACAGTTCATACCTAAAAATTGTATACCAAATTAAAATCAAAAAGATACCCTCCGTTTATTATAATGAACTTACAAAATAATTAAACGGAGGGTTTTTATGAAAAAAAGAAACTTGGTTCAAAAAAGCGTCACCTTCGCTTTGACCGCTGTGATGGCTGGCTCCGGTATTGCCAGCGCACTTCCTGTCATGGCTGCTGAAGATGATTCCAAAAGTATCGTGGCACTGACCACAGACGGACTTACTAACCCAATTGGCGTAGACACCCAGACACCGGTTTTCACCTGGCAGATGGAATCTGGCAAAACAGGTGCAAGCCAAAGCGCTTACCAGATAACGGTAATGGATATGGACGGAAATACCGTCTGGGACAGCGGCGTTGTGGAAAGTGGAGAATCCACAAATATCAAATATGAAGGAGATACCCTTCAGCCAAAAACTGAATACCAGTGGAAGGTAGCTGTCACAGATGAAGAGGGCAACACATAGGAATCTGACCTGAACACATTCGAAACCTCTTTCCTGGACACCACCTATGATTCCTGGGGCGATGCCAAATGGATCGGCTCCTCCAAGAAAAACCTGGATGCTACTGCTGCCGATCTCTTCGACATGCATGTGGACGTGACCATTCCGGAAGGAAGCACCAAAGCTTCTGTCATCCTGGGGGCAAACGATTTCCGACTTCAGAACAAAGCCATGAACGTATGGAATAAAGAAAACGAGAATTATTTCCGCTACGAAGTGGACGTTTCTGATCCTGAGAATCCTAAGCTTAACATTTATGTAGTCGGTATGCCGGCAACCGTAAATGAACTGGATGAGAATGGAGAGCCTGTTATGGTAGAATCCAGACGAGGACTCACACCTTCCCTTATCACCCAGGAAGAAGAAAATCCAGCAGACGAACCAGACGTTACCGTTGCGATTCCAGCAGAAGTATTTGACGGAAAATCTGTAAATGATCCGATTACCCTGCGTATCTGGACCAACCAGTGCAACCAGTTAAGTGCTTCCATGAACGGCGTGGACGTAGACACCGGACGCCAGCTGAATCCACTTGGCGGTGACCACAACTCCAATACCTTCCCGAACCTGAACTCCATCGGCTTCGCAGTCAATGCAGGGGAAACCGCTTATTATAACGGTTTGGCAGTAGACATGTACGGAGACAATGACGATGGTGTGGTTCTTTTTGACAAAACAACCGGCACAACCTACAGCATCTTCGAAGGACTTGACGGAGTTACCGTTGACAGCGAAGAGGACAAGATCACGGTAGAAGGCGGGGAAAACGGAACCCTCGTTTACGCAGATCCTTCCGACGGCGCTTCTCCTATGGTAAGAACCAAATTCTCCACAGAGGACAAAGAGGTTGCCAGCGCAAGAATGTATGTCAGCGCACAGGGTACTTATGAAATGTACATCAATGGCGACAAAGTAGGAAATGGCCTTTTCAATCCTGGAAATGAAGAATATTCTACTTACATGCCTTATCAGGTTTACGATGTAACCGATATGCTCCAGTCCGGAGACAATGCCATCGGCGTTCAGATGGGACAGGGCTGGTGGAGCGGCGAACTGAATTACACCACTGGCGATTACAACTATTATGGTCCTTACCAGGCAGTTCTGGCGCGTATGGATATCACTTACACAGACGGCACTACAGATACCATTGTTACAAATGAGGATGACTGGTCTGTTTCCACTGAAGGTCCTGTGAAATCCGAATCCCACTACAATGGTGAAAGATATGATGCTCAGACAGAATCTGAATATGACGGCTGGGCAACTGCAGATTATACAGAGTCCGAAGACTGGGAAACTCCTGTTGTCCATGAGCCAAGAATGAATGATTTTGATTTCGTGGTACGCTACGATGAAGAGGCTTCCATCGTAAAAGAACTGGATGTGAAAGAAGCTCTTGGTGAGTCCAAGGAAGGCTCCGGTTCCTATATCTACGATATGGGCGAGAACGTTATCGGTGTTCCGCAGATCACCATTCCTGCTGAGTATGTAGATCCAGGCAGCACCGTAACTGTCCGCTACGCAGAGATCCTTTATCCGGATCTTCCGGAATATCAGGAAGCCGGACTTGTTGGAACCATGATGGTAGAAAACCTTCGTGCAGCCCTTTGTACAGACTTCTATATCGCAGGAGAGGGAGATCAGGTATTTGAGCCTCATTTCACCTTCCACGGTTACCGTTATATCGAGATCAGCGGACTTAAGAAAGAGCTCCCGGCTGAAAACATCAAGACAGAGGTTATTTCTTCTGTAAATATGACCGCAACCTATGATAGTTCCAATGAGAACGTAAACCGTCTGTTTAAGAACGTACAGAATTCGCAGACAAGCAATTTCCTTTCCCTTCCGACAGACTGCCCGCAGAGAAATGAGCGTCTTGGATGGACTGGTGATGCACAGGTATTCTCCATGGCAGCTTCCTACAATGCAGACGTTTACAACTTCTACAGAAACTGGCTGAAATCCCTTCGTGCATGCCAGCGTAAGGATGGTTCCCTTCCGGTATACGCTCCTACAGCAGAGCCACAGGAAGATGAATACAGCGGAATGGGCTTCTCCGGTGTTTCCTGGGATGCAGCACTTACTGTTATTCCTTATAACATGTACATGCAGACTGGCAACACTGCCATCATCGAAGACAACATGGATGCCATTGACAGATATCTGGATTACCTTGACAGCTACGATATGAGTGAAGAGTTTACCCACCTTACCAGCAGAACTGGTATCCTGGCTGACTGGCTGTCTGTTGATTCCACAGATGCAGGCCTGATCAACAATGCTGTTTATGTATATCTTATCGGCCTTGCAAGAGATATGGCAGACATCATCGGAAATACCGAGCTTCACGACAAATACGCTGCACAGTACGACCTTGCAAAAGCAGAGTGGAACGACTGCTATGTAGAAGCAGACACCTGCAGACTTTACACTACAACTACTACCGATCAGGATGGAAATGAACTGGAAGAGCCGGAAATCACCTACTACGATACAGAGGCAGCTTACGCAACACCTCTCCGCTATGGTGTATTTAATGAAGAAAACGAAGCAAAAGCAGTAGAAAACTATGTTGAAACTGTAAAAGCAGCCGGTTACACCATTACCTCTGGTTTCTCCGGAACTCCGAACCTGGTTCCTGTACTGACAAAATATGGTTACACAGAAGAAGCTTACAAGCTGTTTGAGCAGACAGATTATGCTTCCTGGCTGTATCCGGTAACCCAGGGTGCAACCTCCGTATGGGAGCGTTGGAATTCCTACACTGTAGAGGGTGGCTTCAACGGAAACAACTCCATGAACTCCTTCAACCACTTCTCTCTTGGCGCAATCTCCGAGTGGATGATGGCTTACCAGCTTGGTATTACAAGAGAAGACGGACAGGCAGGTTACAAGAGCTTTGTATTACAGCCAACTGTTGGCGGCACCTTCACCTATGCAAATGGTTCCTATGATTCCAACTACGGAACAATTTACAGCGGATGGACTGCAAACGACGGCGTTATGGAAACTTACACCGCTACTGTTCCTGCAAACACAACTGCTACTCTTTATCTTCCAATTTCCGAGGAGCAGGCAAATGCTACTACCGCTCCGAAAGGTGCTACATTTGTAGAAATGACAACACACAACGGAACTACCTGCGCAGTTTATACACTGGAAGCTGGAAGCTATGAATTTACAATTGGGGCATAAATGCCAGAAATGCAATTGAATTGCCAGAAGCTTAATTGAAATCCCCAAAGTATAATTGACGCTTCAGAAGTATAATTAAATAAGTTATCTTGAATCTTTCATAAAAAATACTCCCTTCCGGATGACAAGTTTTCGATCACTTGTCAGTCTGGAGGGGAGTATTTTTATATTAGGACTCTAAAGCCATTTTCAAACACGCTCTAGAGCGTGTTTGGAAAAGGCTTTCTGCAAGATGTACGTCACAATTTGTGGGAGATTTTGTCTGATTGATGGAGGCGTAGCGGGCTACGCCGACTGAAAGAAGGCAAAATATACCGCAAAGTGGGGCGTGCAGATTGCGGGAATGATTTTTCAAACAGGCTCTAGCATTTCAAAGTTTCTCTCTTTCAGGATTCAGGCATTTCAGGATTCCATGAATTGTCGTCCAGTTTTTTCACCATCTCTTCAAGATCAACTGTATAGGCCACTTTCACTGTGCTGTCCTTTTTGATGATAAATTCAGACAGTCCATATTCCGTGCCATTATCTGCCCAGTCATAGGTATAGCCCAGTCTGGTCCATGGATACTTTCCATCGAAATAGCTGGAAATAATATTCCCGTCAAACCACGCCTTATATTCTTCACTGACTGTATCTGAAAAAGAATCTGTCATCTCTACCGTTCCGATATCCCACACATATGCAGGCCGGAATACATCTTCCGGATTTGCCCACATGGCAGTAAAATAATCGGATTCATTATCCGGGCGCAGACCTATCAACTCTTTCATTCTCGTCTGCCAGTCTGTTACACCATCCTTATTTTTCTGATACCAGTCTTCTAGTTCGCCACCTGTAAATGCCCATACATTTCCCCATTCCAGCTTTACCTCGGTGCCATCTGGATAGCTGTCCGGATACTTATGGAATGTATAAAGAAGAACTCTGCCCTCCTGGTCGTAAACGGCATACGGTTCTCCTTTATCCAGGCTTACCACTGGAAGGATTTCGTCCTGGTCTATGATCATTGCATCCTCAACTGCCTGGTCAAAGAGGAGCTGCTCTTCCTCACTTTCCGCGGCCTGTACCGTCACATTCACTACATTTTCCCCGACTGGCACTGCCGCTACCGAAACCAAAACTCCCATGACAGCCAGCCGTTTCCATAATTCATTTCTCATATCCCATCATCTCCATATCTTTTGTTCTGCTGTTGATCTGCATCTAACTGTACCGATCATATCACAGGTAAAATGTAGATTCTGATATAAGGAATGAATGGCAGGCTTGTGGAATAAAATTTTTACTTACATTTTTTTTTACTTCACTTCAACCAGCTCGATTTTGAAATTCAGCTCTTTCCCTGCCATTTCATGATTGGCATCAAACGTAATATTTTTTTCATCCTTTGCAGTTACTTTCACCGGGAATGGCTGTCCATACTGATTGGATAAGTATACCTGCTGTCCTACTGTAAGATCTTCTGAGCCGGGAAGCTGTGCGATCTCAACGGTAAAAATCGCATTGGGATCAGCCAGACCGTAGGCTTCCTCCGGCATCAGATGAACCTCTTTGATCTCTCCTACTTCCATATCTGCAACAGCCGCGTCAAAGCCCTTGATCATCTGTCCTGCTCCGCAGATAAATTCCAATGGTTCGCCGCGGTCATAAGAGGAATCAAACTGGGTTCCGTCGTTAAAAGTTCCTCTATAGTGGGTACGGCAGGTTTTTCCCACATTACGTCCGGTGAGTGTATTATGGGAACCACAGCCTCCACAGCTGCTTCCACAGGAATGCTCTTCTGCATGGCTTCCACAGCCGTGATTTTCTCCGTGACTTCCGCAAGTATGGCCTTCTTCATGGTCTCCGCAGCTGTGACCCTCTCCGTGGTTTCCGCAAGTATGACCTTCTCCATGGTGGTCACAGTTTACTCCGCCAGATACCAGCTCTCCGGCAAGATATTTCTCTACCGCCTGATCTGCATCTCCCTGCGCACCGGAACAGAATTCAATCCCAGCCTGCGCAAGAGCGGACTGTGCACCACCGCCAATTCCACCGCAGATCAACACGTCGATTCCCTGCTCTGCAAGAAGTCCTGCAAGGGCACCATGTCCGCTTCCATTAGAGCTGATCACTTCACTGGAAACTACTTTATTTTCCTCGATCTCGTATATTTTGAAAAATTCAGTCTTTCCAAAATGTTGAAAAATATTTCCATTCTCATAGGTTACTGCAATCTTCAAATCTAAACCCCTCCATTTATCATAAGTATTGTCTGCTTAGTATAACTGGAATAAACAAGAAAAGCAAGGAACATTTGCTTTCCTGTCTATGTAAAGGTCAATACCCGGGAAAACAGTGCCTCTTTTAAAGTTACTTACCGCACGTCGCCCCTAGAGCCTGTTTGAAAAATCATTCCTGCAATCTACACGCCCTAAACCACCTCAAACACCAATATCCTTTCCCTCCGATTCTCCCCTTCGAACAAATCCATACAATCAATCTCATCTGAAAACAGCAGCTGTTCTTCTGTCATCAGATAACTGATATATTCATCCGATGGGTAATAGAAAAATAAAAGCATTTCCCTTGGGTTGTCATAAAAAGAATCGTATATTCTTGCCAGCACCTTTTGCAAAATTTCTACGGAAAAAGGATTAAAAAAGTAGCACCGGTCAACATTTTCCGGTACTGCATAAGTTTCTGCATTCGTCTTAACGAAGGATGCCCTGCCACCTGACACTGCATGCTCCTGATTTTCTCTGGCTCCTGCGAAAATCCGCTCATCATATTCAATTCCAACAGACTGGCATCTGGTCTGATAAGACAGGTAAAAACACACTCTGCCTTTTCCTGTTCCATAGTCTAAGACTGTATTTTTCTTTCCGATCAATCCGCTGTTTGCCAGTCTTTCCAACACGCAATAGGGCGTGGGTTCATAAGGGAAACGGTATTGGTCTGAATGGGAATCATCCCGGCCTGTTGTTTTTATTTTCAGCAATTTATCCCATTGTATTTCATTTTGATCCATCGCTATATAATCTTTCCTGATAAGTGGTCAATCTCATGCTGAGCGATCTGCGCCGTCCAGCCGGACAGCTTCTGACGTTGTTTTTTCCAGCTGAAATCATAATATTCTACTTCGATTTCCTGATATCTGGTGGTCGGCCTTACGCCATCCAGTGACAGGCACCCTTCCTCTGTCTCGTACATACCGCTTTTGGAAATGATCACCGGATTGAACATTACCACATCCACAAAGCCCATATTTACGATAATAATGTTCTTTTTCACGCCGATCATGTTCGCAGCCATTCCTACGCACCGTTCCCGATTCGCCTGCAACGTATCCTGTAAATCTTTTCCCACCTGAATGTCAGCTTTCGTAGCCGGCTCTGAAGGCTGACTTAAAAAGAAAATGTCTCTTACAATTTGTTTTATCATTTGAAGTTCTCCTGTTTTTTTCGACACATTTTATCTGCTCTTGGTCATTCCACAATAGTCATGTTGTATGCAGCCTGAATGTAGTATCCCTTTTAGCCTGGTTCTTTGCAACCTCTGTGACTTCATTATCGATATTGTTATAACATCTCCTGTCGCTATATAGAAATCATCGTAATCGCTTTCTTTTATATTCTTATTATAAGTGCTAGCATTATAGTTGTGCAATATGATTTTTTCGCCAAAACATAACGCGAATAACCAAAGGGTTACTGTTTACTCCGCGCACAGCAACCACTTCATAATGCACAGAAAACACCTCACGGAATGCTTCCAGTGAACAGAAACACCAGAGGACTTTAATTATTCCGGTTGTCAGATAGAAATCTTCATAACTTATAAATTTCGCACTCCCAATCTCTTGTTGTTTCCCTGCGTTTCCGATATAATAAAACTTATACACCCAACACACATACAACATGCGGACTTCCTCACCAGTATTCCTCATGTTTGTGATATACAGGGAGGTTATTCTCATGGGAAAGCAATCCACCAGGGAAAATAAGACGATTTACCAGATTTGCAGAGAAGAGGCTGGTCTTACAAGATCCGAAGCCAGCGAAAAGATGACTGCCGTTTCCGACTCTAAAATTGAAAAATTCGAATATGAAATGCAGGAGCCTACCCCATACGATATCATTCAGATGGCTGATGCCTATAAGCGTCCGGATCTTTGCAATTATTTCTGCTCTCATAAATGTGAAATTGGGCATCGATATGTTCCGGAAGTAGAAATTTCCGATCTGCCAGATATTATTCTTGAGACAATTGCCAGTCTGAATGAGATCAACCCGCTCACCGCACGCCTGATCCAGATTGCCAGAGACGGCAAGATTAGTGATGATGAAATAAAAGATTTCGCTTTTATCAGCAAAAAGCTGGATGAAATCTCTCTTGCTGTTGACTCCTTAAATCTCTGGGTTGATAAAACGGCCAGCGAACAGGGGCTTAATATCGACCTGCTCAATGCGGAAAAAGAGAAGTTAAGCAAGTAGGTTCACTGCCTTTTTTGTTTACATGCGTTGCAACTGGTTTATTATGTATTCCGTTCTCCGAATTGCCTCATCCACCTGACGTCTTGCAGTATTGATTCGGTCCTGTACCATCCAGTCCACTACAAATCCATCAAAGAAATAATCGGCAAAGGAAAGGAAATCTCCGGTATCTATATTCAGATCACATGCCATGTTGACATCATTTAATTCTTTACTAAAATTACGAAGATCATATTTCGCCTGCTCCATATTCCGCTTTGCCTGATCCATCTTGGAATGTTTTAACATCGTAGTAAAAAATCCACCGCCAAACATATCAACCAGTCCCCAGTTTTTTGCACTGTTCAGGTTCTCTCTGGCTGTTCGCAGACTATTCAGAGCTCTGTTTCCAGCACCAATTGCTTCTCTTTTTTCTTTTTCTAAATCATACATGTTTTCTGCTCCTTCATCCGATTTATGCTTTAGATACTATAAGTGCAATAATTCCACCAATGATCAGTACTGGAAATGCTATATAAAGCAATCCACCAACAACCATTCCGATCAATATCACAGGAAAAAATACCACCGTACAAAGTAATTTTAAAATTCCCCAGGATGCTTTA
The DNA here is from genome assembly GCA_029101305.1 of Clostridia bacterium. GTDB lineage: Bacteria > Bacillota > Clostridia > Lachnospirales > Lachnospiraceae > Blautia_A. The sequence goes on from JAQXQS010000005.1 coordinate 35,387, forward strand.
AGTCCAAATATAAAAAACTTGCCAATAAACCAAATCATACAAATTGTAAATAATATTGTTAACATCTTTTTTCTCCTTCCGTCACCATTTCATGAATGACTCTACATAATAATTTTCTTTCATCACTTAATGATTACATTTATTATAACGAGCTTACTTTCAAAAATATACATCAAACTCATCGAATTGCAGATCTTTAATTCTCAAATTTTGAGAAATAGCGAAAAAAATTCCCGTTTCATTTCTGCTTCAACTTCATCTGCTGAATACACTCTGCCAGCTTTAATATCTTCCATGCCTTTTTCTATTTCTGCATCGAACTGTTCCTTTGTAAGAGAACCATACGCAACAGGTTCCTCATAAGCCGGAAGTTTCATTTCAAAAGGAATTCCTCTCTGGAGTACAATCTGTCTCAGAAACATTCCTACCGCATTGGACATTGGAATGCCAAGTCGATCAAGCACCTGCTCTGCCTGCTCTTTTACTTCAGGCTCAACACGTGCAAATACATTTGCTGTTCTTGCCATAGATATCGCCTCCTCTTTTTTCTTCATTATATTTCGTTTGATTGCTAATTGCAAGCAGTTTGCA
>JAQXQS010000006.1 GCA_029101305.1 Clostridia bacterium
CTGCTGAAAGACTGTGCAATATCCATAAATCCAACATGCAAGCATGCTGGATTCATGGCTGCTGCACAGGACTTTCATACTAAATATATCTGTACAGGCTCTCCACTTCTTCTTTCTTCACAGTTTCCTTTACATCCAGCACTTCCACTTTCACATTGCGGCTTCCAAACTGGATTTCAATGGTGTCTCCCATTTTCACCTGCACAGAAGCCTTGGCAGGCTTATCGTTCACCAGGACTCTGCCTGCATCGCAGGCCTCATTGGCTACGGTTCTGCGTTTGATCAGGCGGGATACCTTCAAAAATTTATCTAATCTCATACTCTTCTCCTGTAATTTAATCAAAAAAAGAGGGAACCGAAAAAGTTCCCCCTGGCAAAAGCCTCCGCTATTTATGCGTTTACCATATCTTTTAAAGCTTTACCAGCTTTAAACTTCGGAGCCTTGGAAGCCTCGATCTTCATGGTCTCACCAGTCTGAGGATTTCTTCCCTCTCTGGCTGCTCTCTCGCTGACTTCAAATGTACCAAAGCCAACTAACTGAACTTTCTCACCTTTTTTTAATTCTTCTGATACAACGTCGATGAATGATTTTAAAACAGCTTCAACGTCCTTCTTGGACAGATTGGTTTCTTTCGCCATAGCTGCTACTAATTCAGTCTTATTCATGGTGTTTCCTCCTCTAAAGATTCTTCTATCTATATATATACCTTTTGCCCTGTATTGTCAAGGTTTTTGCGTCAGAAAGGGTATTTTCCAAAGCATTTTCCGGGGAATTCTCCCCATAGTTCTCTCTGTGCGATCACCTTTTCCAGTTTTTCTGTATTCTTACCGGATATCCACGCTTTATTGTGGGAGAAGTAATAATTTGCCAGTTTCCAGTACTTTTCGGGATACATAAAACGTATTTTAAGGTTTTCCCATTCCTCTTCCGAAATGTGACGTATTTTTTCGTACTGCTCCAGCATTTTTAAGGCCAGCGAAACATCCCAGTTGTATTTTTCCAGGATTTTACGCATAAAGCAGTACAGATCACTGATCTGAATGTCAAATCCAAAGTGGCCAAAATTTGTTACTGCGATCTGTTTTTTACAAAGAATCACATTATGCTGGTTATACTCGCCATGGCATACCGCTCCATTTTTTTGTGCCTTGTCCCGGAGCTTATCATAGTCAGACTTTACAAGTGTTTCCAGCGCTCTTTCTCCTTTTTCCAGGAAATACTCCACACTTCCCAGAAAACTTTTTTCAAATCTGGCACTGGCACCTTTCCTGCGCACAAATTTGCGGATCTTGCGGATTTCCTGATTATGTCGTGTATACTCTTCCACAAGAGAACGCACTGCATAGGAATCATCCACAGGCATATTCATAAACTTATGTATTCTTGCCAGAGTCTGCACACTTTTTAGAATATCTTCCCTAGACTTTGTATCGCATTCATGACCTTCATACCACCTCTGAAGTGTATATGGAATATTGTCTTTATCGCGGGTAACCAGAGAACCTTCCTGATTTTCGATAAAAGTATCCACCAGACAGCCTTCCTCAGAAAGTTTTTTTAAAAGTTCCTGCTGAAAAAGCAATTTTTTCTCTGAGCCATGAAATTCCCGGATAAGCAGACTTCCCTGCTCTGTCCTGCATAACAGCGCACCGCGGGTCCGGGACGAGGATTTCGCTTCTATCCCATACTGGACCAGGGTGCTGAGACCATAATCATACAATAAAAATCCCCCCGTCACTCATATATACAAACGGTTTTTTTATACCTTCTATCTTATGAATGGGAGGGATACGTTATTCTCTTTATCTTTAACCGTTCAGAGCCAAGGGGATTTATGCGCAAGTTACCTTTAGCCCTTCTCAAATGCCAGGGAAAGAAGCTTCTCTTTCTCATTCAGCCTGGGATCTTCCAATACCGCATCCAGCAGCCTGTGAAGCACGGTTCCCATTTCTTTTCCAGGCTTCATTCCTGCCGCGATCAGATCACTTCCAGTAACTGCAAGCCCTTTCATAGAAACACATTCTCCTTTTTCCAGGATTTCTTCCCAGGTTCTTTTCACGCCAGCCTGCCGGGCAGCTTTTTCTTCCCCGCGGTAGTCGCTTTTTGCCTTATTATCCGCATACTGGACCTCCATCCACATGGGGAAAAGATCTTCACCTACTGTGTTCACTGTTTTTCTCACATCAGCGGGTTCCGGGGTTGGGCGCAGATCATGCCACCGGATCAGACGGCTTACCTTCGCAATAGTGTCGTTATCGAATTTCAGACGGCGGAGAATTTCTTTAGACATTTTTTCCCCTGCAACAGCATGGGTTTTAAAATGATCCCTGCCATTTTCATCTGTTTTTCTTACTACTGGCTTCGCTATATCGTGGAGAAGCATCGTCAGCCGGAGTACTTTATCCCCACGGACATACAGAAGGCTGTGAAGAATGTGTTCCCCTACATTATAACAATGATGAGGGGTGTTCTGAGGTGTCTCCATGCAACGGTCAAATTCCGGAAGAAACTCTTTCGTAACCCCAGCCTCATAGGCGATCCGCAGATAGTCCGGATGGGGGGATACCAGAAGCTTTACCAGCTCTACCTGAATCCGCTCTGCACTCACATGCTTCAGATTTGGTGCCAGTACAGAAAGTGCCTTTCTCGTTTCTTCCTCAAGAGAAAAGCCAAGCTGGGCAGAAAAACGGACGGCACGCATAATTCTAAGTGCGTCCTCTGTAAAGCGTTCCAGCGGATCACCTACACAGCGGATTACTTTATTCTCCAGGTCTTTTTGACCATTGAAAAGATCCACCAGGCCTTTTTCAGGATTATACGCCATAGCATTGATAGTGAAATCACGCCGCTTCAGATCCTCCTCAAGACTGGCGGTAAATGTTACTTCTTTTGGATGGCGCCCATCTTCATATTCCCCATCCACCCGATAGGTCGTAACCTCAAACCCTTCTTTATCCAGCAAAACCGTTACCGTTCCATGTGCGATCCCGGTGTCTACTGTTCTTCGGAACAGATTTTTCACCTGCTCTGGCTTTGCAGAGGTCGTGATATCCCAGTCATTTGGCGTCCTTCCAAGAAGTGCATCACGGACACAGCCTCCTACTGCATAGGCCTCAAATCCGGCATCTTCCAGAGTATTTATAATAATTTCAACTTTTTGCGGAATTTCAAATTGCATCTGGATCACCTGCCTTAAATAAAATGGGGCAAAATAAATTTGCCCCTTTTGTATTACTGGACACAATGTGAACAGTAACCCTTAATCTTTAATAAGCACGTCCCCAATATACCATCTTCTTGGCAGGTTTTCCACAGCATACACATACGTCGCTTAAATGCTCCTGCTCAAATGGCATACATCTGGAGGTTGCCTGAACGTCTTCTTTAATCTTGTCTTCGCACTCACGGTTACCGCACCACATAGCTTTTACGAAACCAGGTTTTGTGTTGATAGTTTCTTTAAATTCCTCGTAATTTGTTGCTACATAAGTATGAGCGTCCCTGTGAGCTCTTGCTCTTTCAAGCATTTCCTTCTGCATGGTATCCAGAACTTCCTGAACCTTAACTGCAAGCTCTTCGAATTTCACAATGTATTTCTCTCTGGTATCTCTTCGGCAGATAACAGCCTGTCCGTTCTCAATATCCTTCGGACCACACTCGATTCTTACCGGAATACCACGCATTTCCTGCTCTGCAAATTTGAATCCCGGGCTCTTGTCTGTAACATCAGCTTTCACACGGATTCCAGCTGCTTTCAGGATCTGTGTCAGCTCATCAGCTTTCTCCAGAACGCCCTCTTTTCTCTGCTGGATCGGGATCACAACTGCCTGGACAGGTGCAATTCTTGGCGGAAGTACAAGTCCGCTGTTATCGCCATGAACCATGATCAGGGCACCGATCATACGGGTAGTCATTCCCCAGGATGTCTGATGTACATACTGGAGCTGGTTATTTTTATCTGTATACTGGATACCGAATGCTCTTGCAAATCCGTCGCCGAAGTTATGGCTGGTTCCGGACTGGAGTGCCTTTCCATCGTGCATAAGGGATTCGATTGTGTAAGTAGCCTCTGCACCTGCAAATTTCTCTTTCTCTGTCTTCTGACCTTTGATAACCGGAATTGCCAGTACTTCCTCACAGAAGTCCGCATACAGATTCAGCATCTGGATGGTACGTTCTTTCGCTTCCTCAGCTGTAGCATGCGCAGTATGTCCCTCCTGCCATAAGAACTCACGGGAACGTAAAAACGGACGGGTTGTTTTCTCCCATCGTACTACAGAGCACCACTGATTGTATACCTTCGGAAGATCTCTATGAGACTGGATCTCTTTCTGGTAAAAATCACAGAAAAGAGTCTCGGAAGTAGGACGTACACAGAGACGCTCCTGAAGCTGGTCAAGTCCGCCATGTGTTACCCATGCTACCTCCGGTGCAAATCCTTCTACATGATCTTTCTCTTTATCCAGAAGAGATTCCGGAATAAACATTGGCATATATACATTTTCTACGCCGGTCTCTTTGAATCTGCGGTCAAGCTCTTTCTGGATATTCTCCCAGATTGCATATCCTGCTGGTTTGATTGCCATACATCCTTTTACACTTGTGTAGCCGCACAGCTCTGCTTTTTTTACAACATCAGTATACCACTGTGCAAAATCCACATCCATAGATGTGATGGCTTCTACCATTTTCTTTTCTTTTGCCATGATTTTTCTCCTTTTTTCATTTTCATACAAATTCTGTCAGGGGCAGAAAGCTTTTCCTTTACATAAAAAAAGACCTTCCATCCCTGTAAAAGGGACCGAAAGGCTTCGGCGGTACCACCCTGATTAGCACCGGATTAACGGAATTTCATTCCAATAGATATATTCCACTGCTCACTCAACAGTCCTGGTAACGTAGGACATACGCCGTACTTCAATCATACGGAGCTCCGAGGCCGGTTCCATGACTTGCGCACAAAATCCTCACACCATTGCCTTACGGCTGGATTTCTCTCTGGGATTGCTCCTCATGTACTATTCTCTTCATCGCTGTTTTCATATAAACAAAATTTTCTATATCGCCTGTTAGACGTGTTTATTTTATGCGAATTTTTTGCTCATGTCAAGTACAGAAATAAAAATACCCGAAACTGTTCAGAGACAACCTCCAGAATGTTACAAATACCCAGACAAACAGGTGCACGTCAGCTGTTTGTCTGGGTATTTTCTTTTACTTATTCAAGGTAAACAAATTCTCTAGTATCGTTTTCTTTTCAAACTGATTATTATATTCCAAAATATCATATTCATCCATCAGCTTCTGATAATTATCTGGAAGATCATCAGTTGCATACCAGTTTCCATCTTTATCACAGACAGCTCCAACCCCAATGATCGGAAGCTGTTCCTTCAGATCCATGAGGAACTGGTTATAGCCTGGCATTTCAAGTCCTGCCAGTTTCATCACATAACTGCCAAGATAATTCGAACTGAAATCTTCCTCCACTGTCTCAGATGGATAATTCGTCCAGATTACATAAGGTGTTGTGTAATATTTCTGGCTATCAACAAGATCCAGACTCATTCTGTTTGCTCCAAGAACCTGTGCCAGGAAATCCTCCTCGATTTTCGGCCAGTGATCACCAAACATAACGATCATGGTAGGTTCATCAACCTTTTCAAAATATTCCAGTAATTCCTTAAATGCTGAATCAGACTCTCTTGCCAGAGATAAATAAGTTTCTGCCAAAGGATATTTCTTATCATAATTAAGCTTTACTTCTGCATCAAAAGATCCTCTGCTGCTTACTGTATAACCGCCGTGATTCTGCATCGTTACACAGAATGTAAACAATTTTTCATCTGGATCTTTATCCTCATAAACACTGATCAGTTTTTCAAATGTAGCTTTATCGCTGACATATTCACGAACTAATTCCTGATGCTCATCTCCCCAGTTTTCAAGACTGATAAATTCATCAAATCCCATACTTGGATATACAGAAGCACGATTCCAGTTATGAGCCTTGTTCGGATGCATTGCAATAGTATAATATCCCTGTGCTTTTAAAATATCTGCCATACCATATTCCGGATCACGGATATATAACTGATACGGTACACTTCCAGATGGCAGAAAGCTCATACTATTTCCTGTAAGTGCCTCATATTCTGAACGTGCCGTTCCTGCTCCAAATGTAGGAACATGTATCAGTCCATGCTTTACATTCTTATCCAGACTTCTTATGTATGGCAGAATTTCCATATTTGACTTAACTTCACCTATGCTTTCAAAATCCGTAAGGCTCTCATTCATGATCATAATGATATTCTTTGGAGTTATCGTTTCAGGATCTGATGCTGCGGCAGAATCATCTTTCTTCTCTTCAATCTCATTGGCATATTCTTCTGCTTTTTCCACTGAATATCCGTCTGGCTCCTCTATATAGATATATTGGGTTTCCCTTGTAAGCGTATAAATATATCCTTTTCTTTTATATTCCTTATTAATATTCCATAAAGAAACCGGTTCCAGTTTATGCATGATTGGCAAAAAAGATACAATAACTGCTGCAGCCAGTACAGCCAGCACTCCCATTCTTGCCGCAAAATTCTTTTTGGATTTTTTCCCCAGCTCCAGTGTCTGGAATCTGGAAAGAAACTGTGCAAATGCTATGGAATAAACGATCGGTATCCCCAGCATTAAAGGAATCTTAAATTCATATTCCCCGACAACTTCAGCAGCAGTTCCCATCCCAACAATGTCAAGAACAACAAATGGTTCTCCACGAAATTCCATAACAAAGTAATTGATCATTACCAAAATCACTACCAGGTAACAAAATACTACTGAAGCAGTTTTTATTTTTCTAAAAATAAGGATCAGAACTCCCAGAAGCAGATAATAAATTATCAGATTCGTAAAAATATAAAACCCTTTCATGGAAAGTACTCTTTTTACTAATCCTGTAAAGGTAGAAACTGATCTTCCCCTAAATCCTGTCAGCCAGGAAATCATCTGTACAAAAACCAGCATAACAGGAGGTGTTATTACAAGAATAACTCCATCTGCAATCTTAAAAAATGATTTTGATTGCATCCTTTTGGAAAGCTTCTCTCCAAATACCAGAAATATAACAAAAATCACATTTCCCAAAAGAATTAAAAAAAGCTTTTTCTTATCTGCAAGATTAATACCATCTTCACTGCTGGAAAGGGTATAAATAATCAAAAAATCAACCAGCAAAAGTACTGCTGTACTAAAAACTGCTCCCGTGACCTTTTTCCAGCTACCAGTTTTTAACATACCTGTATTTACACTTATATTTTCATTCGTATTTTTCACAACCGACCTCATCTTACACCGTAAGCAAAATTTCTCTTTCGGTTCTCTTATACTGATAATAACGCACACCAGCTGAATCCAGCATTCTCTTGGATGCCAGAACAGACGGAGTGCTTGCATATTTATCACTGTCATAAACTAACGTCTTGATTCCTGCCTGAATGATTGCCTTGGCACATTCATTGCAGGGAAAAAGAGTTACATACATCTTTGCCCCTTCAAGGCTTCCTCCCCGGTAATTCAGAATCGCATTCAGCTCACTATGGGTCACATACAGATATTTGGTGTCCAGCGGCTCCCCTTCCCTTGCCCATGGGAACTCATCATCTGAGCAGCCTTTCGGAAAACCATTATATCCCATGGAAAGGATCTTATTGTCTTCACTGACAATACACGCTCCCACCTGGGAATTCGGATCCTTGGAACGCATTCCGGAAAGCATGGCTACCCCCATAAAATATTCATCCCAGGTCAGGTATCCTTCTCTTTTGTGGTTCAAATTTACAGCTGCACTTACTGGCGCCATCTGCACATTTTTTTCCATAGGAAAGCACTCCTTTCTATTCGGTCTCAATCTGGGCGATTCTGCGCATATGTCTTTCTTCTCCTGAAAATGGAGTATCCAGGAAAGTGTCTACGATCTTAAGAGCAAGTCCAGGACCTACTACGCGTCCGCCAAGTGCCAGAATATTTGCATCATTATGAAGTCTTGTAGCCTCAGCAGTAAAACAGTCTGTGCAAACTGCTGCACGGATTCCCTTAATCTTGTTCGCTGTAATAGAGATTCCTATGCCTGTTCCGCATACCAGGATACCAAGATCACATTCTCCGTCCAGAATAGCATGTGCAACCTTCTTTGCGTAAATCGGATAGTCTGTTGACTGAGTACTATGGCAGCCGTAGTCCTTATATTCAATCTTTCTCTCTTCCAGATGTTTCATAATTTCCTGTTTCAGTTCAAATCCACCATGATCACAACCTAATGCTATTCTCATTCTTCTTCTCTCCCTACCTTGATAATTTTGTGTCCGGCTGCTTTTAACAGCCTGTTCATGATAGCCTGTCCCATCTTAGGGGTATAAAAGGCTTCTGAATAAATTTTACTTACCTGGCACTGGTCAAATTCACGCAATACCTCGTAAAGATTATGTGCAATGGTCTCCTCAGCTTCCCTGCTGCCAATGCATTTCACAATTCCCAAAGGATATTCCGATATAGTCTCCTCTGTAGCAATAATTCCTGCCTGAAGTCCATTTGTCTGATCTTCTTTTACAAACTGATTAATGGCATTTATAACATCTTCTGTGGAGCCTTCCACTATAGTAAGATCTGCCTTTGGCGCATAATGCCGGTATTTCATCCCCGGTGCCTTAGGGTGAACATTACTGTCAGACTTTATCAGGCCTTTATCCATCCTTACATCCCCAAGAACCTCCTGAAGCATTTCCAGGGAAATATATCCAGGTCTTAAAACCACTGGAACCTCTTCAGTAAAATCTACGATTGTAGATTCCAGGCCGATTCCCACAGGCCCCCCATCAATGATCATATCAATAGCATCCCCAAGATCCTCTTCCACATGCTGCGCTGTAGTCGGGCTTGGTCTTCCGGAAGTATTGGCACTTGGTGCAGCCACATATCCCCCGGCTGCCAGAATCAGCTGTGCGGCAATCGGATCACTTGGATAACGCACTGCCACACTGTTAAGACCACCTGTCGTTTCAAGTGGAACCAGATCTGATTTTTCAAAGATCATGGTAAGGGGACCCGGCCAGAATTTCTCCGCCAGAATCTTAGCCTTTTCCGGTACAGTTTTCACAATGGGAGTAAGAGCCTTAAGCTCTGCAATGTGTACGATCAGCGGATTATCCGATGGGCGTCCCTTGGCTGCATATATTTTTTTTGATGCCATAGGATCCAGGGCATTTCCACCAAGTCCATAGACGGTCTCAGTGGGAAATGCAACCAACCCACCTTTTTTTAATATTTCTCCACCCCGGGCAATGGCTTCCTGGTCAATTTCCTTTGCCGTCATGGTTACAATCTCTGCTTTCATTCTAATCCAGCTTTCTTTATTTTGGTACTGTTCAAAATAGGCCAAACAGTTGCTACTTTTCAGCATTCCTTACTATAACACCAGTTCCGAATTGATGTCAAGCGACTGTTCATGTCCCGGATTTACTCCCCTTGATGTGCTACTACTCTCTGTTCACCGCGACATAATCATTCACTCAATTCATCACTGTACCTTCACAATATATGTACCTGAATTTTCATCCATAAATACGATTTCTCCTAACGTCTGCAGTAATGCATCATTCAAAGAGTCTTCATATTTTTCCTTCTCCTTGGATCCCACAAATATATAGGAAACATCATACTCTTTCAGAAGTGATCGCACCTGTTCTTCATCCTCGGATGTATAAATAACCGTAATGTCCCCACTCTTCTGGTTCAGGTCATCTGTATCGTTTCTCCACAGCCACTCATGGACATACCAGCCAAGAATCGTTGGAAGACCTGTGGATGCGGAAACACGTTCAAATCCAGTATAGCTGTCTCCATTTGCTTCCAGTACAACAGGTGCCCCTTTCACATTTTCCTTTAGCCACTGAATTGCTGGGGCATCCTCTGAAAAATCCGTCTCCAGATAGCCCAGTGCATAAAGGCCCTGGTATCCAGACGGATTCAATACATTTCCAAACCAGGAGGTAACACTTTTTCCAAAATACCCCACTGTCCAGACCAGGAAAAACAGACATAACCCGGAAATAAATTTAAATATTTTTTGTCTGGATACCACCAGAAGTCTGTAGATCCCATATCCCATAGTCAGAGCAAAGAGAATATATGCCTGATAAGTAAGCTTGAACATAGTGTTCGCCCTTGCATTACCATTTTCATAGATATCACGCACATACACAAATTCCGGAATAGCAACAAGACCTATAGCGCAAAGCCCTGTAATAATCGCAAAAAGGTCAGCTGTGCGTATCGCTTTCATAAGACGGTACAGACTTTTATTCTCCATTCCCCTTAACTTTTCCCAAAGAATCGCAATTATAAAAGCAACTGTAAGAACAGCAGGAAGCCCCCACAATACCATGAGCTGATAAAAATAAGAATGGTATTTCGCTATTCCAACGCCATCCACCATGGTATCAAACTGTAAAGTAAATGGCAGGATTACAAGATAAGCCACCAGATAAATTTCCACCATCTGGACAAATGTCACAGCAATGATTTTCTTTATTTTGCCCTGAAATCTGAGAATGTTTGCAAACAGTACCGTTCCAAGAGTTACTACATAATAAATTACAAAATCCCAGAAATTTGTCCATTGGAACATTCCAAGAAGGACACTTACCACCAGCAAATGGGGCACAAGAAGCTGTTCTTTCCAGAATTTTCCATCTTTCATGGAGACATCCACAGCTACGGTCTTTTTACGCACGCCTCTGAGCCACACATAAAGAAGTGCTATCACAAGAAGCACAAACATAATATTTACTACATGGGCATGAAGGTCACCCAGCACAAAGGAATAGCATGGAAATTCATGTATGGTACGGTCTTCTTCCCGATAAGGATTATACCCGATGTAACGTGTCGCGTCCGGAAACCAGTAGCTGCTTACTTCCTGACCAGTCAGCTTCTCGATCAATGGTATGATCTGTGCATAGATCACATAATGCATATTTCCTGCAATTGAAACAGCTGTACCTGCTGTAAATCCAGCTATAAAGGGAAGTCGTCTGATTGTTTTCCCACTTTTTTGCTGTCCTTTCATACGATCTGCCATCATCTGGTAAACCAGGGAAAACGGCATCACAAAAGCCAGTCCTGCAACAAAGGAGCGCATAAGATTATAAGTCAGTTCCACCTTTGTATGAGAAAGCTTCGTGAGAAATACTGCAAAGTACTGTCCACCGTAATAATAATTAATATGTCCTTCTGAATACCACAGATCCCTTGCCGGAAGTGTAGTACTTCTCATCATGGCTTCCATAAAGCCATAATCCATGAATTTCTCAGTCCCATATGCTGCAGGATGGAAGCCTGCCAGATATGTCCACATAAGAAATGCTGCAAAAAACAGAATTTCTTCCCAATAAATTAAAGAAATATGATCTGCCGGAAAGCACTCAATCCCATCTTTTGATTGTTTTTTCAATAATAGCAGACAGATAACCGCACATATTACAGTTACAGCCACACATGTCAAAGCATTAAAAGAAAGCAGTTTAATTGAAACCAGAAACCAGGTAATAAATCCGGTTGCTGCAATTGCCAGAACTTTTGAAAAAATCCATCCTTTATCCTCAAAACGCCAAAACAGCTTGCCCGTAACAGGCATTGCGGCAAATCCCAGCACTCCCGCCAAAAGCCACCAGGTCCAGAAGGTCCACACATCTCCTTTTAGCAAAAATGCAGACAAGACAAGCAGGACTGCTGCCAGCAAAAGCTTTATGATCATTTGTACCTTTATTTTTTTCTTATTGCTCTGTTCCATAAATTCTGATTCTCCCATCATCTGATTGATAAACCAGAGGATAAGTATCCGCGATCACATCCTCACGGCATTCTTTTTCCTCAAATTTCATCCCATCCTCAAAAAGAATATGGGTAATATGCTCTTTCTCTACTGTTTCTTTCAACACCTGTGCATCCAAAGTGGTGTAAATTTCCACTGCCTGTTCAGCTCTGTAATAAGTATCATATCCAGCTGACCATGCATAATAAGGCCATCCCAGATACAGCATTACCCCGGACATGGTCACCTCATTCATGCTGTATTCCGGAGTAAGGATAAAATCATCTTTTTCAAGATTTTCTGACAGCCAGGTGGTAAGGCTGCTCTTCAGATTGACTGTTACCCGGTGTCCGGAATCATTATCTTTTAATATTACCACAAAATCATAGATTCCTGTAACCGTAAGACTTAGTGCCAACAGTACACTGAGGATTTTCCCAGGCAGACATTTGTGGAACAGTCTGCACACTGCCCCTGCCCAGAAAATCGTAAGAAACGCATATGAGATCATAATGTATTTATGGTTTACATTCACATCAGGGGTAAGTGAAACAATAAAAGCAATTATGGCAGGGAAAAGTACACTTAGCGCAACGGTTCTTTCCATTCTTTTCATAAAAAACACAAGTACGATAATCCCCAGAAAAACCACACCACTGATTTCAAACAGATATGCTGTTATCCCTGTAAGTGACTTGTCATCCGCGAGAAATCCCCAATATACAGATGGCGAGATAACGCTTCCCCACACAAACATTTTAGACTGGATTTCGGAAAACACGACCGTTACCATCGCCATGATAAGATAATCCAGCTTCCCATCTGAAAAAGCAGCAAAGCCCATCAGAATTAAAAGCCCTGCAATTACAGCAGCTCCATTCCAGAAAGAGCAAAGCCCCAAAAGCAGACCAGCCATAAGAGCGGTCTCCGGCTTTTTACATTTCCAGGCTTCTATGGTAAAGAAACGTTTTTTTAGCCACGCGATTCCTTTTTCAGCATGAGCGCAGCCGTCTTCCAGCCACTCCATAAAAATCCATAACACCATGGCTGCCATCAGAAGGCCAAAGCTTAAATGTCGCTGATTCAGATAAACATTAAAATTCCATAACCCCCAGTTTTCATTTGCCGTATAGCCAATAAAAGCTGTATTTTGTGAAAGCGTCTCCCAAAGGTCTCCTGCCTGTAAATGTTCATATACAAACCTGAAAAAGGCAGTTCCACTTCGGAATACCACAAAAACAACTGCCAGCACCCCAGAAGCCATATTTTCATTTAACCGCTTCGCTATGGAATACAGCATCATAAAAAAGCACCAGAGTGACAAGCTGCTCACAAGATTATAGGCAACATCAATACGCATTCCCAGATATTCCAGATTCCCGGTAAGAAACTGAAACATAAAATGATATTTCACGTCCTCACCGCCAAAGTGCGGATACTGGGTCGGAAAATTGTTGCCAAGAGAAAAGGATCTCATCATTGCAGTATGAGGTGCATAGTCCCCAAATACAGTAAATCCAGAATATAAATATTCTCCGCTTACATGAAAAACGAAAAACATAATCCATGTGATCAGGGCCAATAGAACCAGAAAAAAGGCAATTTCCTTTCCCGGTGGAATTTCCCGGCAAACCACTTCCCGGATTTCTTTTAACGAGTGCCTTCTTTTATAATAGATCAGCGCCAACAGACATCCTGCTGCCAGCATCACGATCAGATCTGCACCCAAAAGCGGGGTTTCCATCCCACCACACACGCTAAGCAGCCACGCCGCTATGTACACTGCCCAGGTCAGAAGCAGCACTCCACTTCCAAATGCGCAGGAAAATCCTACCCAGAAGGGGGTTACTCCTTTTTCTTTTATTTTTTGTTCTGACAAAAGTGGTCTGGTGATCTCTTTCCCCAAAAGCACTGCCAGAATCAGATAAAAACATCCAAACATAGTACTCTCCCACTTATTTTTTCCTGTCCAGTATAGCAGAATCTAATACTTCTGAAAAGTATATAGTTCCAGCGAAACATGACGAATTTTCTCATCCTTGCATGCTTTTTACATATTGGACGGCTCCGTCCGCAATGGCTTCTGCTACTCTTTCCTGATACTTCTCCTGAGACAGGCTTGCAGCTTCTTCTGGATTTGTAAGGAATCCACACTCTACAATATTCAAAACTCCCGGACTCCGTTTCAGAAGATAATAGGTCGTGTTGCCCTTTGCCTCTCTTGGTCTTTCCACCTGAAGATACTCATTCAGTTTCTCCTGAATGATCTTCGCCAGCTGTTCTCCCTGTACAGAATCCCGGTAATAAAATACCTGTGGTCCTTTTACAACAGAGTCTTCATAACTGTTCTGATGAATGCTCAATGTAAGAACTGGTTTCACTTCCTGTATAAGAAGAATTCTTTTTTGCATATCCTGTGCTTTTTTGTTCTTCGCGCCCTCTTCATATAGCCCCTGATCCGTCTCTCTTGTCATCACCACCTGAAAATCTCTTTTTTCCAATGCATCTTTCACTTTCAGACCTATGGCAAGATTAAAATCCTTTTCTTTCAATCCATCAATTCCGATCATTCCCGGATCACTTCCTCCATGCCCGCAGTCTACTACGATCACTTTTTTCTGATTCATCTCCACAGAGACTGCCGCAGCTTCCCTGGACAGATAGTAAAAGCACAGCAGTAAAAGACATCCCATAAGTAATTCCACTATATGCTTTTTCAATAGAAAAACACTCCCCGCCATATATTAAATGCAAAGCCATTTTGCCTTTCACATTATATATATGTTTCAGAGAATGTTTTTATCATTCGTATAAAAGTTTACTGTGCTGTATTGCCAGACAGGTTATCTGTAATCACCTGCCAGATACCGCTATTCTCAAAACCAAGCTTCCATGCTGCCACTCCGGCAAGATTATACTTCTGAACCAGCTGTACCTTGGCTGCAATAGACTGGGAATCTTCGATCCAGATCTGGTAAGTACATCCGTCCTTCTCAAAGCTTCCATAATTCTGGCTCACATCACTATCCCAGTATACCTGGGCATTATTGGTGTTTACCACTTCCTGTGCAGTGTCCATTCCTATCGCTTCGCTTGACAGGCTGCCAGCCTCTGTCTTCCAGAGTCTTGTATAAAACGGCACTGCATTGATCACCCGTTCTGCTGGAACTTCTGCAATGGTATCCTGAATTCCTTTTTCCACCCACGGAAGAGAAGCTACAGAACCAGCCTGCTCCGATCCAACATAATGCTCATCATATCCCATAATAATTACATAATCCACTACTTTGCCCTGCTCAGCACGGTCATAATGGCTGGTAAAATCCTCCGGGACAGGATTATCTACAGAAAGAACCAGATTATTCTTATGGCACTCTATAGAAAGCTCCCGGAGAAATTCCAGAAAGTGTACCCCTACATCCTCGCTAAGCTGCTCGAAATCCACATTGATTCCATCAATTCCCGCACCTACTGCTGCGTTCACCAGCTGTGTGATCAGATTCTGTCTGGAGCTTGTCTTAGACAACACTTCATAAGTGCTGATATCCTGAGTAAAATTATCCACAAGTCCCCATACCTTCAGACCTCTTTCATGGGCTAGTGTCACATAATCAATAGTAGCATTATTGATTATATTTCCACTATTGTCGGTTACATAAAACCAGGTTGGGGAAATTACATTCACACCAGTCATATTCTGGATGGAATCTGAAAGCCCTGCATTTGCATCTGTAGACATTACCTGGTGCCATACCAGGTTTACCGGCTGATCCATGGTAAGATAAGTATAAGCCTCTCCCACAGCTTCCCGGTCCATATTCAAATTCTGTATATCGCTTACGCTTTTCTTCTCTATATAACCGATATATCCATCCCAGGTTGCCACCTGATCCCAATTCTCAAGCTCTTCCATAAGAATCAGGTTATCGCCCTTCTTCACCTGAGTCAGAACTTCAGACTTGATTCCACCGCGATAACGTACATAAGTATCCTTTTTGGCTGAAACAACAGAGACATTTGAAAAATCCTTCTGAATGGCTACACGGTTAGGCTGCTGGTACACATAAGTATCCAGGTCTGTATATCTCTTTATAAAATCAAGGCTCAGATAAACAGTTCCATCTTTTAACCATACATCACTGCCTGCATCCGATGAAGCTGGCGTATATATCAGTTCAGACGGGGTGGCATAAAGAATCTGCTGTCCTTCTTCATCCCAATAATATCTCTGATTCAGATAGCTATCAACCACATCAACTGGAAGATAAGGCTGTTCCCCTGACATCACTGCCTTCTGCTCAAGAATCTGGGTTCCTACTATGATCGCAGCTTCCGAATCATTCATCTGTCCATAATATTCTGTTAAATCCATCTGTTTCCTGGTAGGAATGCGGCGCATGATCAAAGTTGACACGATTCCGATCACCGCGACCACTGCGATCAAAATGCAAACCACAACTACAGGGCTAATTTTTTTCTTCATAAATTTTATCCTCTCGGTAAAAATCTCATTGCAACTATACACTGCTGACTTTTCGCCACAGCCGTTTTACATTATAACACACTTTATTTAGGGATTGTATTCCATAATTCGACTTTTCACAAATTATTTACATTCTCGTATGATTTTAAATGCCGGAAAAACTTTTTGCAAAAGCATGAGTAGGGGGAAACTGCTGTTTCAAAAGAATTTCCGGCATTCTTCAAAATAACTGCTGCATCATTTTCACAGACTATTGCTCATCCTCTACAAAATCAAAATCTACCCGGGCAATATGTCCTTGTCCATCTTCTGTATAATCCCGCATATATCCTCCACCATCTGCAATCTGACAGGCTTTTGCAATGGCTCTGGCATCACTGGGTTTTCCTTCCAGATAAAGAGCAATTCCAAGTTCTTCGTATCTGGTCAGCTCACCTTCCAATGATCTGCAGGATTCTTCATTTCCGGATCGTGATATACGCTTCGTGTCCTGACCTCCTTTCCCTTTTTATGGATTCAGAAAGCACCTGAATCATTTTACAGAAAAAAGAGACGGAACATGGCTTCCTTTCATCTTCAGGGAATATAAACACCGCCACAGCTGAAACGCTGTATGACAGATTGGCGCTGCTTTTAGAAAAAAACAGATGTTAATGTTAATACTTAATACGAACTTGTGATCAGTTTCACTTTTATTCTTGTGAGTCACAGAGCCGTTTCCTTTTTCTTGTGCTTCATTATACGGATTCTTTTTCCATTATGCAATAGCTTTTGACCAGTTTATTCTTTTTTTCTACTCTGTTTCGAAAAATTTAATAATCAGACTCAGATTTACCTGTTTTTTACCTATTGCACTTTTGGGACATATATTATACAATGAAAAATCAAGATGGCTTTTGTTTTATACCATACATTTTGTAAGAACAAAAGACATTTGGTACCCTGGAGCCTGTTTGAAAAAGGGCTCTGACATCATTATTATAGACCGAATATAATACAATTCCACAAAGAACAGGATGTGATCATATGAAAATCGAAAAAATCAGCGACAACCAGATCCGCTGCACACTCACAAAGGAAGATCTTGACAGCCACCAGATCCGTATCAGTGAGCTAGCTTATGGCACTGATAAAGCCAAGAAGCTTTTCAGGGAAATGATGCAGCAGGCTCAGATTGAATTCGGCTTTGAAGCTGATAACATCCCACTGATGATTGAGGCAATTCCCGTAAATGGAGAAAGTGTGATCCTCATTATCACAAAGGTAGAGGATCCTGAGGAACTTGACACCCGTTTTTCCAAATTCTCACCGTATAAAAAATCCAAACCTGACACCCTCCACTTTGATGGCGCAGATAATATCATTGATATTTTCCAGAAGCTGTACGAAGAAGCAAAAAACGCTGAACATAAGACTTCCCAGAAAGGAAAAAGTTCTGACGAAGCTTCGGACTCTCAGACTGCGGATTCCAGCGAAGCCTCCCAAAAAGCTTCCAGTTCAAAGGCCAGAAAGATCTCCGTAAATCTGGTACGGCTTTATACCTTCCATACTCTTGATGATGTAATCGCAGCTGCCCACGGATTGGAAGGCTACTATAATGGGACTAATACACTTTACAAAGATGAAAATGCACACTATCAGCTGATCATACAGCAGTCCTCCTGCACTGCTGAAGAGTTTAATAAAGTCTGCAATATTCTTTCCGAATATGGAAACGGCCGTTCCTTTACCCTTGCCGGTGAGGCACATCTTAAAGAACACGGCGAATTGATTTCCCGCAAAGCATTACAGCAGCTGGCTAAAATCTGAAAGCTGTAAAAACTATAATAAGCTATAAATAAAAGAGACTGGTGCAAGTGCCAGTCCCTTTTATTTATAGCTTATTATCGCTTCAAGCCACAAAAACCTTTCCAGGTTCTCACATACTAACGGCCTGCAAGATAATCATTCAGCTGCTGAAGTAAAACATCAGCATCAATTCCGTGTACCATAGCAGCCTCCTCCAGAGATTCCATCTGTGCAGATGGGCATCCTACACATCCCATACCGGATGCCATAAGAATACCTGCCATATTTGGATCTAACTGAAGAAGCTGACCGATCAGCATATCTTTTGTTACCTGTGCCATGATCTGTTTCCTCCTTTTTTATTAAAACATCATAATTGTTCAGAGCCGACCTCCAAAATGCTTCGCATTTCGTAGATGTGGCATAATCCATGAAAAAATCTGCCGCTTCTAAAAAGCAACAATTATCCACGTTTCATCATTATAATACCAAATACACATTTGCGCAACCACCACAATTCTAAAAATTTGTTTATAATTTTGTACTTGATATCCTATGCCAGATATATTAGAATATAACCATATCCCGAAAGGGAACTAAAGAGATCAAAGGAGGATATAATAATGGCATATGTAATTTCTGACGAGTGCGTAAGCTGTGGAACATGCGAGAGCGAGTGCCCAGCAGGTGCTATTTCTCAGGGAGATGATCATTACGTAATCGACGCTGATTCCTGCATGGAGTGCGGAACTTGTGCCGATGCCTGTCCTACAGGCGCTATCAGCGAGGGTTGATTTTCCCCGTATAAGTAATGATAGCATGAAGAGGAGCTTCCACAGGAAGCCCCTCTTTTTTATTTACCTGTCCTCTTTTTCTTTTTACTCATCTTCTCAGATGCTGCCGCAGCCTCTTTTCTTGCCATCTGCTGTCTTCTGATTGCTGCATCCAGAGTCCGCCATCTTTCCTCTCCCTCTTTTTTCGCATGAAGCTCCTGGGTGATCAGGCGTTCCAGTATTTCCTGAAATTCCAGTATTTTTTCGTTACTTTCTTCTGATTTTTCTACCTTCTTTTGGTTATTTCCAGGAATCACAATATTTTCCTGACTCTGTTCTTCCAATTCTCCTATTATTTCCGTATCAGGCAGATGTATTTTTCCTAAATCCGCAGGGGTGCTCACCTCTTGTCCTTCTGTTCTCACAAGTTTCGGAAGAAGATCGTGTATTGCCCTCAGTTGTAAGCCTCTGTTCTTTAGTTCCTTGATATTCAAAATCAGCTGAATATCATCTTTGGTGTAGCATCGGTGCCCCAGCTCAGTTCTGCGGATTGGAAGTGAAAGCTCTTCTTCCCAGTAGCGAAGGACATAAGATTTCACGCCTGTCATTTTCACAGTCTCGGCCACGGTATAGCATTTTTCCATACTACCCCTCCTCATAAATTTACTGCTATCTACCAGACACATACACATATTTCCCACAGGCAATAGCATAAAATCTACTGTTTTTATTATAACAAAGGGATATTCAAATGCAAGAAAAAAAGGTCGACATAACCTGCCGGCCTTTTCCCTAAACTTCTAAAACTTATCAGCATTCCTGCAAAAGCTTTATAAGATTACTATTAAATCATCACTTTTATTTTTTCATATTAACAAACTGGGTATACTGTGGCAGCCATACCAGTTCCACAGTACCGATAGGACCGTTTCTCTGTTTGGCAATGATGATCTCAGCAATTCCCTTTTTCTCTGTGTCTTTATGGTAATAATCATCACGGTAAATGAACATTACCATATCCGCATCCTGCTCAATAGCACCTGATTCACGAAGGTCAGAAAGCATCGGTCTGTGATCCGGACGCTGTTCAACTGCTCGGCTTAACTGGGAAAGTGCAATAACCGGGACATTTATCTCACGGGCAAGAGCCTTCAGAGAACGGGAAATATCTGAAATTTCCTGCTGTCTGGAATCCGAATGTCCGCTTCCACTCATCAGCTGAAGATAATCGATCATGATAATTCCAAGATTATGCTCCAGCTTGTATTTCCTGCACTTGGAACGAAGCTCCGAAATGGAAATACCAGGTGTATCATCAATGATCAGATTGGAACGGCCAATGATATCAGCACCTTCCACCAGCTTGGTCCAATCTTCGTCCTTCAGGTTACCAGTCCTCATATTCTGGGAATCTACATGTGATTCCATTGCAAGGAGACGGTTTACAAGTTGTTCCTTGGACATCTCAAGACTAAATATAGCAACTGTGACATCTTTACGGAAAGCCATATACTGGGCAATATTAAGGACAAAAGCGGTCTTTCCCATGGACGGACGTGCTGCGATCAATACCAGATCAGAAGCATGCATTCCCGATGTTTTGTAATCCAGATCCACAAAACCGGTAGGAATACCAGTCACCGTTCCTTTCATCTTAGATGCTTTTTCGATATTATTGACTGCATTCAGAACAACCTGCTGGATCGGCACAAATTCATCACTGGAACGGCGCTGAAGAACATTAAACAGCCTCTTTTCCGCCTCCTCCAGGATCATCTGCGTGCCCTCTTTTTCCAGATAGCAGGCATTCTCAACTTCTTCATTTACCTTGATCAGCCTTCTAAGAACTGCTTTCTCACTGACAATATTTGCATAATATTTCACGTTTGCAGAGGTAGGAACAGCAGAGATCAGATCTCTGACATATTCCATGCTGCTGATATCCGGCGGAAGTTCTTTCTCCCTCAGACGGTTCTGGAGAGTGATCAGATCCACTGGTTTTCCTTCATTGCACAATTCCACCATGGCGTCAAAAATAATACCATACTGGCTTTGATAGAAATCATCACTTGTAAGAATCTCTGATGCCACCAGAATCGCATCCCGGTCCAGAATCATGGAACCGATCACGGACTGCTCCGCTTCAATGCTATGAGGCAGGATCCTTTTGATCAACGCTTCTTCCATTTAGTGACAAACATCCTCTCTTGTAATCTGCATTATGCCTCTTCTTTTATCCACACCTTCAGACTTCCCGTTACCTTAGGATGAAGCTTAACCGGCACATTTGTCACTCCAAGATTGCGGATTGGATTCGGCAGAACCAGCTTCTTTTTCTCAATATCAAGATTCAGCTGTTTCTTCGCTGCCTCTGAAATTTCCTTGGTGGAAACAGAGCCGAATGTTCTTCCGCCTTCTCCGACTTTCAGGGTAAGGATAACCTCTTTATCTTCCAGATTCTTGGCAAATGCTCTTGCAGCTTCCAGATTCTCCTGGGCAACCTTTTCTTCATTTGCTTTCTGAAGCTTCAGGTCGTTGAGGTTCTTCGGCGTTGCCTCAAGGCCGAGCTTCTTCGGCAGGATCATATTTCTTGCATATCCGTCGCTGACATTTACGATTTCACCTTTTTTTCCAAGAGATTTTACATCTTCTAATAAAATTACTTTCATTCTTTAAATTCTCCTTCCTGGTATAACTGATCTATAATTTCTTTGATCATCTGCTCTGTCTCATCCTCGGTAGCCTTCACCTGGGCTCCTGCAATGTTCAGATGTCCGCCGCCGCCCATGCGTTCCATCATAACCTGCACATTTACTTCATCAATGGCACGTGCACTTACATATACCTCGTTATTATATGGAGTCAGAACAAAAGAAGCCTTTACGCCTGCAATGTTCAGAAGTTCATTTGCAGCCTGTGCACCTACTACAGTAGGACTCTCCAGCCCCTTGCTTGGACATCTTCCGATGGCAAAACAGTTTCTATAGATCTGTGCCGTCCGCACTACCTCGGCTCTGGCCTTATATGCATCTATATTGTCCCGGAGCATTTTGCGTACTCTTGTAATATCCGCACCGTTTCTCCTAAGATATGCAGCTGCCTCGAAGGTACGCACACCGGAACGTGTAGTAAAATTATTGGTGTCGATCACCATACCTGCATACAGACAATCTGCTTCCAGACTGCGAAGCCTTAAGTCCTCATCGAAATACTGAAGGATCTCGGCGACCATCTCGCACGTAGAGGACGCATAAGGCTCCACATAAGAAAGGACCGCATTCTGGATTACTTCGCTGCCCCTTCTGTGGTGATCCAGAACTACTATCGTCCTGGTAAGATACAAAAGATCCTGACATTCTGTATAGCTTGGTTTATTCGTATCAACCACAACCACAACGGTATTATTATCTACAAGCTCTTTTGCCTGGCTGCAGTCTACAAACATAGATGGTTCATAGTCCGGATTATTGATATATCCTGCCATCAGCGGCCGGATCGATGTAGTCGGATCATTTACCACAATGTGTACCGGCTTCCCAAGTGTCTTACCGGCGCGGTAAATACCGATAGCAGCTCCAAGAGCATCCACGTCTGTGATCTTGTGCCCCATAACTACCACACGGTCCTTTGTGCTCATAAACTCTTTCAGGGCCTGTGCTTTTACTCTCGCCTTTACCCTTGTATTCTTCTCCATCTGCTGGGATTTCCCGCCAAAATAAGTAATGGAATCCCCATTCTTAATCACAACCTGGTCTCCGCCCCGCCCAAGTGCCATCTCAATGGCAATACGGCAATATTCGTAATTCTGCAGATAATTAGCACCGTTGAGCCCGATACCAATACTTAACGTAACTGCCATTTCATTACCTATATTGACCGTCTTGACTTCATCCAGAATGTGAAACCTCTGTTCCTTCAAGGCCTCCAGGGAACTTTGACGCATGATCAGGAAATACTTATCTCTTTCCAGCTTACGGACAAGGCCATCGAAATTGGAAAAATATTTGGTGATCTTACGGTCGATCAGTGCAATCAAAAGGGAGCGCCTTACCTCTTCCACGCCTTCCAGCGCTTCTTCATAGTTGTCCAGATATGCAAGTGCCACTACAAGCTTATCATCCTCATTTTTCTGGATATATTCCTGCAGTTCTGTCTCATCGTAGAAAAACATTGCGATAAGATTGATATCTGTGTCTACGTTTTCCAGGATACGCGCTTCATTCACCACATCCTTCATAGTCACCAGCTGCATGGAAACCCGGTAAATACGGTCACCAAAGCTGGTGCTCATTTCTGCGATTTCCTGCTTCTCCGGTATCGGAAGACGTTCCGAAGTTATCTCTGGAAAAATAGTGCTGATATTTTTATTATAGAGCTGTTCTTTCCCAGTAAGCTCTGAAAACACTTTATTTGACCAAATCATTCTTCCATTGGAATCCATGATCGCATAGGGAAGTGCCAAATCATCCAGAAGACGCTTCTCAAGGGATTCATATTGATTCGCAAACGCGATCAGGTCATTAAGAATCAACGGCCTATGAAAACGGGTAAGTAAAAGAGCTGCCACAACATAAATGATGATTCCCAGTGTGGCAAGAAACCCGGCTTTCACACTTACCATAAAAATAAGAATATCTAACCACACCAGAAGTATCGTCAGATACAGTGGCCATCTCATGAACTGTTTCATCGAGCCCTTGAATTTCAGTTTTTTATTCATAAGTTCATCCTCACTTACAAAACCTCAGATAGCTTGTTTACATAACTACTGTTAAAACTGTCTTTGTAGTATAGTATAACAGATTTCCAAGGATTTTTCCATAGAAGATTAGATAGAAAAACCGCCACCCTTCCGGATGGCGGTTGATACGTCCAATTAGTCCTGGATGTATGGCATCATAGCAAGATGACGTGCTCTCTTAACAGCAACAGTCAGAGCTCTCTGATGTTTTGCAAAGTTTCCTGTGATTCTTCTAGGAAGGATTTTTCCTCTCTCAGAAACATATTTTCTTAATTTAGCTACATCCTTGTAATCGATTTCGTTATTCTCTTTACCACAGAATACGCAAACTTTTTTTCTTCTGCGGCCGCCTCTTCTCTTCATTGGAGAATCTGGTCTTTCGCTTCTATTATTGTAAGCCATGTTGGTTTTCCTCCTGTTTTATTCAGTTCTTAGAGCCAGGCTCTAGTTAAATGGCAATTCTTCATCAATGCCATCTGGAATGTTCATAAAGCCTTCTGCAGCAGTTCCCGGGTTCGGCATGGATGCCTCCGGAGCACTTGTACGTGGATGGGAAGCAGCATAATTGTCGCTGGCAGCCTTGCTTTCAACAAACTCCTGATCCTCCACAACAACCTCTGTAGTATAGACTTTCTGTCCCTCGCGGTTGGTATAGCTTCCAGTCTGAATACGGCCTGTAACAGCAATCTTCAGTCCCTGTCTGAAATACTTCTCTGCAAATTCCGCTGCACGTCCAAAAGCAATACATGGAATGAAATCCGCACTTGCTTCTCCATCACGACGAAATCTTCTGTCTACCGCTAATGTGTATCTGGCAATCGCCAGTGCATTCTCTCCTGCGGAATATCTTACCTCAGGATCTCTGGTTAAGCGTCCCATTAAAATTACTTTGTTCATTTTTCTTACCTCTCTTAATATGCTAAGTGAACGGGCTCTTAATGGTGCTTTCTAAATCCGATTATGCAAAAAGATTATGCGTCTTTTCTGACAACTAAGTATCTTAATACGTTGTCCATGATACGTACATGTCTTTCTACTTCTGCCGGACACTGTGCGTCTGCCTCAAACTGAATAAAGTAGTAGAAGCCTTCATGCATTTTCTGAATCTCGTAAGCTAATTTCTTCTTACCCCATTCTTCAACGTCTGTGATAACGCCGTTGTAACGAGTGATGTATCCTTTAGCTTTCTCAACTACTGCATCACGTACTTCGTCTTCAACTTTTGCGCTAACAACTAATGCTAACTCGTACTTGTTCATGCTTGTCTTACCTCCTTATGGTCTGTTGGCCCTTTGCCTGTCAAAGAGCAAGGATATTTTATATATCACGATTTTTGATTCTAACATACTTTTT
>JAQXQS010000007.1 GCA_029101305.1 Clostridia bacterium
TCTTATTGATGCTAGTCAGTTAGAGTTAGAAGATAAAGTAGTATCAATCAAGCGTGTTACCAAGGTTGTTAAAGGTGGTCGTAACTTCCGTTTCACAGCTTTAGTTGTTGTAGGTGACGGCAATGGACACGTTGGTGCAGGACTTGGAAAGGCAGCCGAAATTCCGGAAGCTATCCGCAAAGGAAAAGAGGATGCTATTAAGAAATTAGTAACCGTAGCAAGAGATGAGAATGGTTCCATTACACATGACTTCGTAGGTTCTTACGGAAGCGCTTCCATGCTTCTTAAGAGAGCTCCGGAAGGTACTGGAGTTATCGCCGGCGGTCCGGCTCGTGCTGTTATCGAGTTAGCTGGTATCAAAAACATCCGTACAAAATGTATGGGATCCAGAAATAAGCAGAATGTTGTTCTTGCAACCATCGAAGGCTTAAGACAGTTAAAAACTCCGGAAGAAGTTGCAAAACTTCGTGGAAAATCTGTTGATGAGATTCTGGCTTAAGGAGGAATATTAAAATGGCAAATACATTAAAAGTTACTTTAGTAAAATCTCCGATTGGCGCAGTTCCGAAGCACAAACTTACTGTTAAGGCAATGGGTCTTACCAAAATGCACAAAACAGTTGAAATGCCAGACAATGCGGCAACAAGAGGAATGATTCAGCAGGTACAGCACCTGGTAAAAGTAGAAGAAGCATAATTACAAAAAGGAGGTGCCATAATGGAATTATCAAACTTAAGACCAGCAGAGGGTTCTAAGCACAGCGATAACTTCAGAAGAGGCCGTGGACATGGTTCAGGAAACGGCAAAACAGCCGGTAAAGGCCATAAAGGACAGTTAGCACGTTCCGGACACAAGAAACCGGGATTTGAAGGTGGACAGATGCCTTTATACAGACGTCTGCCTAAGAGAGGATTTACAAACAGAAATTCTAAAGAGATCATTGCAATCAATGTTGATGTTCTGAACCGTTTCGAAGATGGTGCAGAAGTAACAGTTGAGAGCTTACTTGCAAGCAGCGCAATTTCCAAAGCTGGTGACGGCGTTAAGATCCTTGGAAACGGCGAGCTTACCAAGAAACTTACAGTAAAAGTAAACGCTGTAAGTGAGACTGCAAAGTCTAAAATTGAAGCTGCAGGTGGTACAGTAGAGCTGATCTAATAGAGGTGATCAAATGTTTGAAACTCTCAAGAACGTTTTCAGAGTGAAAGAGATGAGACGTAAGCTCCTCTATGTATTATGGATGATTCTTGTCATCCGTGTTGGATCACAGCTTCCTGTTCCGGGAGTAGACAGCGATTTCTTTAAAGAGTGGTTTGCAAAAAACACTGGTGACGCATTCAATTTCTTTGATGCGTTCACCGGTGGCTCATTTACTCAGATGTCAATCTTTGCATTGAACATCACGCCATACATTACATCCTCCATTATCATGCAGCTTCTTACAATTGCCATTCCGGCACTGGAAGAGATGCAGAGAGATGGAGAAGAAGGCAGAAAGAAAATTACTGCCATTACCCGTTATGTAACTGTTGGTCTTGCGTTGTTTGAGTCTGTGGCAATGGCAATCGGTTTCGGTCGCCAGGGTCTGATCCCGAACATGAACTTCTTCAAAGGCTTAACTGTAGTTGCTTGTCTTACAGCTGGTTCTGCCATGCTGATGTGGATTGGTGAGCGTATTACAGAGAAGGGTGTTGGAAATGGTATTTCCATCGTCCTGACTGTTAATATCGTTTCCAGAATCCCAAGTGACTTATCACTGCTTTATGAGAACTTCATCAAGGGAAAAACAATTGCAAAAGGACTGCTTGCAGGACTTATTATTCTTGCAATCATCGTTGTTATGGTCGTATTCGTACTGATCCTCAATGGTGCTGAGAGAAGAATTCCTGTTCAGTATTCCAGAAAAATGGTCGGCAGAAAACTGATGGGTGGTCAGACTACCAACATCCCGCTGAAAGTTAATACTGCTGGTGTTATCCCGGTTATCTTTGCTTCCTCAATCATGTCCTTCCCGGGTGTGATCGCACAGCTTGCAGGTAAAGCAAACGGAACTGGTATCGGCAGCGAGATTATTCGTGGATTATCTTCCAATAACTGGTGTAATCCGAATCAGCTTCAGTATACATGGGGACTGCTTCTGTATGTTGTACTTTGCGTATTCTTCGCATATTTCTACACTTCCATTACATTCAATCCACTGGAAGTTGCAGACAACATCAAAAAGCAGGGTGGTTTCATTCCTGGCATCCGTCCAGGTAAACCAACGTCAGACTATTTGACTAAAATCTTAAATTATATTATATTTATAGGTGCAGTAGGCCTGATCATCGTTGCGGTCATTCCGTTCTTCTTCAATGGAGTATTCGGAGCAAACGTATCTTTCGGTGGTACTTCCATCATCATTATTGTTGGAGTTATCCTGGAGACTGTGAAACAGATCGAATCACAGATGCTTGTCCGCAATTACAAAGGCTTCCTGAACAACTAAAAGAATAAAGGTTGTGGTGCTTACGCGTCACAGCCTTAATTCGTAGTATGAGAAAAATGGAGGGGCTTTTATGAGAATTATCATGTTAGGTGCACCAGGTGCAGGCAAAGGAACCCAGGCGAAGAAGATTGCTGAGAAATATGGTATTCCGCACATTTCCACAGGAGATATTTTCCGTGCCAATATTAAAAATGGTACAGAGCTTGGAAAGAAAGCAAAAACTTATATGGATCAGGGTCTGCTTGTACCGGATGAACTTACCTGCGACCTTGTTGTGGACAGAATCCAGCAGCCGGATGCCAAGAACGGCTATGTACTGGATGGTTTCCCAAGAACAATTCCACAGGCAGAATGCCTTACCGATGCTTTAAGCAAGCTTGGAAGCAAGATTGATTATGCAATCGATGTTGACGTTCCGGATGAGAATATCGTAAACCGTATGGGCGGAAGACGTGCATGCGTAAAATGCGGTGCAACTTATCACGTTGTATTTGCAGCTCCGAAGGTTGAAGGAGTTTGTGATACATGTGGAGAAGAGCTTGTGCTCCGTGACGATGATAAGCCGGAAACAGTTCAGAAACGTCTGAATGTATATCATGATCAGACTCAGCCGCTTATTGACTACTATACAGGTCAGGGCGTACTGAAAACAGTAGATGGTACCAAGAACCTGGAAGAGGTATTTGGTGATATTGTTAAGATCCTTGGCGAATAGAATAGAGGATAAGAAGTAATGTCAGTTTCAATAAAAACAGCACAAGAAATTGAACTTATGAGGGAATCCGGACATCTTCTGGAAAAGGTTCATGATGGACTGATCCCTTATATCAAACCAGGAATGAGCACGAAGGAAATTGACCGTATCGGTGAAGATATGATCCGTTCCATGGGCTGCATTCCCAACTTTCTGAATTATGGAGGCTTTCCTGGCTCCTTCTGCATCAGCCTGAATGATGAAGTGGTCCACGGAATTCCTTCGGAGGACAAAATTATCCAGGATGGTGATCTGGTTAAGATCGACGCAGGTCTGATCTACAAAGGATATCATTCTGATGCGGCCCGTACTTATGCAGTCGGAGAAGTTTCCAAAGAGGCCAGACAGCTTATGGATGTAACAAAGCAGTGCTTCTTTGAAGGAATAAAATTCGCGAAAGCAGGAAATCATCTCAATGATGTTTCCAAGGCAATCGGAGCGTATGTAGCGAAATACCGTTATGGTATTGTACGAGATCTGGTGGGACATGGGATTGGTACCCATCTTCACGAAGATCCGCAGATTCCCAACTTCCCACAGAAACGCAGGGGAGTGAAATTACTTCCAGGTATGACACTTGCCATTGAGCCTATGATCAATATGGGCAGGGCAGATGTATGCTGGCTGGATGACGAATGGACAGTGGTGACCATGGATGGTTCCCTTTCCGCACATTATGAGAACACCATACTGATTACAGATGGCGAACCGGAGATTCTGACACTCACAAAATAATTTTTTATGCAATAGGAAATTTAGGATTCATTAAGGCGATACAGGAGGTTTAAAATGTCAAAAGTAGATGTACTTGAAGTAGAAGGCACTGTTTTAGAGAAGCTGCCAAACGCAATGTTTAAAGTGGAACTTGAGAATAAGCATGTTGTACTTGCCCATATCAGCGGTAAGCTGCGCATGAACTTTATCCGTATTCTTCCAGGAGATAAAGTAACAATGGAGCTTTCCCCATATGATCTTTCCAAGGGAAGAATCATCTGGAGAGATAAATAATTCTTATTCGGTTATAAATTAATAGCTGATTTAAGCTTGAAAAGCAATAAAAAGACTCCTGCTCCTGGATGTACTTCTGAGAGCAGGAGTCCTTCTATTATAGAAGAAAATAATTTTATGATACCAGTGTCAAAAGGTCAAAAAGCTGTTCGTGCTTGCACGATAAAGCTTTTGATCTTGGGACACGCCAAACATGAGGAAGTAGCGATTTACGCAGTAAATCAGCGGATTCCGAATGTTTGAAGGATTGTGTGAGCAGCGTAGCTGCGGAACAATCCGTGGTATCGAGTTAGTGTCAAAAGACCTTTTGACACTAACATCATTTTATAAAATGTAAAAAAAATTTAAAAAACTGCTTGCATTTTGTAGACCATAATGCTACAATATAATGCGGACGCGCTTATACCATGTGTATAACTGCGCCTAAACTGCAGATTTTAATGCTATATTTTACGGAAGGAGGATTTCCAGTGAAAGTAAGATCATCTGTAAAACCGATCTGCGAGAAATGCAAGGTCATTAAAAGAAAAGGTTCTATCAGAATTATCTGTGAGAATCCAAAACACAAACAGCGTCAGGGTTGATTTATCCCGTGTTTGTGAATGCGGCTGCAGGTGAAACAACCGGCTGGGTTGTATCATCTGACATATAATGAACTAAGCATGTATTGCCTAATACCGGAGGCAACGTTGGCCCGTTGGCCGCAAATTTCGGAAAGGCTGCGAATCGCCAAAAGCAGCTGGGTGTTTTACCGAGGCACCCCAATTAGGAACTAAGAATGAAGAAAGAGTGCGTGTGGATGCATCCCATTTCACCTTGTATCTGATACAAGTGATGTACGAAGACGCAGGACTTTCAGTAAAGAAAATGGAGGAAACAGTACATGGCTCGTATAGCTGGTGTAG
>JAQXQS010000008.1 GCA_029101305.1 Clostridia bacterium
CATTAACATTCATAACCACAAGCTTCTTCACAGCTTCCGGCATTGGTGTATCCATTTTCCATCTGCCGCCAACAGCCTCTTCATATGTCTTTCCTGCACTTCTCGGGCTTGCCGCAACAGTTACGACCTCGAACCATGGATGGTTCTCTAACAGGGAAATAAATCTCTGACCTACCATTCCGGTAGCACCTAAAATACCGACTCTAAGTTTTTCACTCATAACAATTCTCCTCATTCTTTCCTCTGCGTACATGTGTATTTCTATGACATACTATACCAAGTATGTAAAAAATGCAAGTACTTTCTTAAATTTTATCAAATTAAAGTAATAAAATATCACTATTCAGAGACAATAACAATAAAATTAATTCTCTTCCAGATATTTTTTATTGCCTGCAATGACTTTTTCCATTACATCCGGCCCTGGTGCCCCAAGCGTAATTCGTTTTTCCACACAAGTCTTCATGCTGATCGCTTCATAAATATCCTTCTCAAACACCGGACTGATCTCTTTATATTCGTCAAGAGACAGCTCATCCAGGGAAATTCCCTTATCAATGCATTTCAGGACCAGCTGGCCTACAATTCCATGTGCATCACGGAATGGCACTCCATGGTTCACCAGATAATCTGCAGCGTCTGTTGCATTGGTAAATCCATTCTTGGCACTTGCGTCCATATTTGTTTTATTAAACTGCATAGTGGATACCATACCTGTAAACAGAGCCAGACATCCCTTCACTGTATCGATAGCATCAAATGTAAGCTCTTTATCCTCCTGCATATCCTTATTGTATGCAAGCGGGATTCCTTTCATGGTGGTCAGCATAGAAGTCAGCGCACCATATACACGTCCGGTCTTTCCTCTTACCAGCTCTGCAATATCCGGATTCTTCTTCTGTGGCATAATACTGCTTCCGGTGCTGTACGCGTCATCTATTTCCACAAAACGGTACTCATTGGAATTCCAGAGAATAATCTCTTCTGAAAAACGGCTGAGATGCATCATAATCGTAGAAAGTGCGGATAACAGCTCAATCACCTAATCTCTGTCTGATACCGAATCCATACTATTTCTGGTCGGCTCATCAAAGTCCAGAAGCTGTGCCGTATACTCCCGGTCAAGGGGATAGGTAGTTCCTGCAAGAGCTCCTGCGCCAAGCGGGCAGGTATTCATCCTCTTACGGATATCAAAAAGGCGGCTTCTGTCCCGGCGGAACATTTCAAAATATGCACCTACATGATGTGCCAGGGTAACCGGCTGTGCCTTCTGAAGATGGGTAAAACCAGGCATATAAGTATGCACATTTTCCTCCATGATCTTCTGAAGTGCTTCAAGAAGAGATTTCACCTCCTGGTCAATGGCATCGATCTCATCTCGTACATAAAGCTTCATATCCAGCGCCACCTGGTCATTACGGCTTCTTCCTGTGTGGAGTTTCTTTCCCGGGTCTCCGATGCGGTCGATCAGGTTCGCCTCCACAAAGCTGTGAATATCTTCATACTCTGACGTAATCGCAAGCTTCCCTGCTTTCACATCGGCCAGAATACCTTCCAATCCCTCCAGGATCTGGTCGCGCTCTTCTTCGGTAAGGATTCCCTGCTTAGCAAGCATTTTCACATGAGCCTTGCTTCCACGGATATCCTGCTCATAAAATTTCTGATCAAATGAAATGGACGCATTAAAATTATAAACCAGTTTATCGGTTTCTTTGGTGAAACGTCCGCCCCAAAGCTGTGCCATATGTTTTTCCTCATTTCCTGCAAATTTTCCCAGAGTTCTCCTGTTTCATCTTCGAAATACCGCGGTACTCTCTGATACTTTGCAAATTCTTTCTGACTTTACTACAATCAAGTGCTAGTTTAACACACTTTTTCCCAATTGCAAAGAGTATTTCCATAGGACTTTGGCTATTCCATGCTCTCCTGCTTCAATCTTTCCCGCCTGGAAAACACACATCCGCAATAATTCTGCCGGTATAATCCATATTCATGGGAAAGCTCAATAGAACGCTTATACCCGTTCTTTTTCTTAAAATCAGACGGCAGATGCTCCACCTTATAAATTCCGGCAAGTTCCTGTCCGATCTCGTTAATCTTTGCCGCATTTTTAAGAGGGCTGATGGAAAGAGTGGTGGTAAAATAATCATATCCGCCTTCCCTGGCTAATCTGGCTGCAGCTTCCATTCTGAGCCGGTAACATTTAAAACACCGCTCTCCGCCTTCCGGCACATCCTCCATTCCTCTGGCCATGGCATAAAAATCTTCTGGCCTGTACTCACCCTCTACCAGGGTTACCGGATGGAGAAACTTCATCTCACTGATCAGCCTGCGGATTTCTTCCACTCTTTTCTCATATTCCTCCTTAGGGGAAATATTGGGATTATAAAAAAACACTGTAATAGAAAAAAACCTGGAAAGATATTCCAGGACATAACTGCTGCATGGTGCACAGCAGGCATGAAGGAAAAGCCTTGGAACTTTCCCCTCTTTTTGCTGCTGCAAAATTAATTTTTCAAGCTCTTTTTGATAATTTAGATTTGCCAATTCTCTCACCCATTCTCACAATTGTTTCATATCCATTTTCTGAGTTTTCTATCAGATCTGCATCCAGTCTCACCTTTCCATTCTGGATCAGCAGTACAATGGTCGAACCTCCAAATTCAAAATAACCTTTTTCTGCGCCCTTCTTCACCTGGCAGGCATCCTGGTCCAGGTTGGTGATCTTTCCAACCATCATAGCTCCCACTTCCATCATGGTAATGGTGCCAAACTTTTCGGTCTTTAACAAACAGTATTCCCGCGTGTTCTCATGATAGATTGGATACACCTCGTTTGCAGCAGGATTGACTGTATGAAAAACCCCCGGAATTCTAACTGCCGGAGACTTCCAGCCATCTGCCACATAACAGTAATGATGGTAATCATCTACGGTCAGACGCAGGATCACAGCGTAACCGCCAAGATAATGTCCTGCCAGTTTCGGGTTACCAAGAAGCCGTTCTAAGGTATACGGTGTATCTTTTATAAAAAAGCGGGAATCGCTTCCGATTCTGCTCACTGTAACCTTTCCATCACACGGACTGACCAGTACGCTCTCATCCTCTGCCACAGGGCGCTGTCCTTCTTTTAATCTTCTGGTAAAAAAATCATTGTAAGAGTAAAACTTCTGCCTGGTACAGACAGACAGGTCAATACGGTTGTGTTCTACAAATCCTGGCACCATGAAGGCGGAAAGTCTGGTATTTAAAAACCAGCCCCCCAGCTTCGTAACAAACGGCTGGATAAGCACCTTCAGGCAAAGGCGGCCACCCCGGTCATTATAAAGATGGCGCAGGAATTTGTCCTGCCCATTATCTTCAATTGTTATATTTCCCTTTCTGTCTATATACTTCATAGTCTCTCCTTAAAGCAGATGGAACATCATGGAAAGTGCCAGGGCCACAAGTGCAACCATAAGGATCACCATGGGATTCTGCGGTTTTTTCACCTTGAAATCACTGATAAAAAGAACCCCGACTACTACCACAGCTACATGGATCACCATTAAGAAATTTTTTCCGCAGCCTCTGCGAAGCAGGTAAAGAAAAGGAAGGATAATTGCCATGGATGTAATCGGCAGCCCCTGATAATACTGCCGCAGCTCCGATGTCTCATTCTGTCTTTTTTCTTCCATTACGTTAAAATAAGCCAGACGGATCACAGACGCCACGCAGTACAGGCAGAGAATAATAACTCCAGGCACATGGTTCATTCCCAGGCAATAACAGATCATTGCCGGAAATACCCCAAAGCATACCACATCGCACAGGGAATCAATCTGAATTCCAAATTTTTTCTCATCTTCCGTGCGGTTCTTCTTCGTGCGGGCAATCTTCCCATCAAACATATCACAAAGTCCGGACAAGGCCAGACATAAAATCGCAACCTTAAAATCTCCTGCAAGTGCTCTCGTCATCCCAAAAACTGAAATGGCAAGGCTTATGTAAGTAAGCACCACCGTATAATCATAAAATCCAAGCATATCCTGTTTCTCCTTTTTCAAACGTTCTTCCTTCATAATCTTTGTTACATCCTTTGTATCTCTTCTTTTTTCCTTCCAATCGTCATATGTGCCACACAGGTCATCAACGCACTGATCATCATCTGTCCATAGTAGGAAATTCCGCGGCTCAGCAGCATGGATGGCAGCAACAGCCTGCCAAACACTGGCACAAACATCACCATATATAATGTCTCGCTGATTCCCATACCTCCCGGAAGAGGCAGCATATCCACTGACACGGAAATCACCGCCTGCAAAATAGTAATCGTCAGGAGTCCATACTCATGAAGTCCCAGGGCACGGTAAACCCAATAGGTCACCGTAAATAAAATACATCTCTGTATAAATGTGATCACAAAGACATTCAATATGATCCGCTTATGGCTTGCCCAGAATGCCGCTGTCGCATGGTACTGATCCATGGATGCTTCCAGCTTCTCAAGACGGGCTTTCTTCGGTTTCAGGATCCGTATGTGCTCAATTATTTTTAAGCCTTTTACCATGATCCATTTGGCAAGCCCCGGGGCAAACACCAGTATCATCATAAAGGTCACGCAGAACACATTTAATCCTACCCCCAGATAAAACACCCACATGTAATCCCCCAGATAGCCTCTGAGAAAATCTCCGCCAAAAAGGCAGACCAGCACACCGATCACCACCAGTACAGCCTTATATGTGATCGTAACGATCATCAGCACCAGCGTCGTAACCGGAATTGGCAATTTATCTTTTTTCATATAAAAGATCTGCATTGGCTGTCCGCCTGACGCAGATGGTGTAATGCAACTGAAAAAAAATCCGACGAAGGAGTATAATGCACAATGACTCATCTTCACACCAGCTCCAAGCGTCCTCATCATATAAAAAATGATAACCGATTCACCCAGGATAAAAAGCACCACACATATAAGGCTCAGGATCAGATATCTGCCATCTGCCTCCCTCGCAGTACTGATAATATCCCCAATATCCTTACCTCGAAAAACCAGATACATGGTAAGGCCGAAAACGATTACCAGAAATAACAGGTTGAAAACCGTTTGCTTTTTGCTCATATTAATATTTTCTTTCTCATAGATAATTGATTTGTATCTCCGCTACGCCCTCGTAGCGTAATCTATCTGTGCTACGCCCAGACGGGAACCGCGAACTCCGCTTCGCTTCGTTTGCGTAGCGTAATCTATCTGTGCTACGCCCAGACGGGAACCGCGAACTCCGCTTCGCTTCGTTTGCGTAGCGTAATCTATCTGTGCTACGCCCAGATAGATTACTTCATTATAGCATACCCCTACTTAAAAGCATATCATAAATTATACTAAAATGGAGGTTTTATTATGAATCCGCTTTTGGAAGTAAAGGATGTCAGCCTTTCTTATCATAGCCTTTCCGGGGAAACGGCTGCCCTTTCCCATATATCCTTTGAGCTTATGCCGGAAGAATTCCTTGCTATCGTAGGACCCTCCGGCTGTGGAAAGTCTACTTTGCTAAATCTTATCAGTGGACTATTGGATGCTGAGCAAGGTACCATTCTTATGGATGGGAAACCGCTTTGCAAAGGCAGCACACGCATTGGTTATATGCTGCAAAAAGACCATCTTCTGGAATGGCGCAGTATATACCGGAATATTCTTCTGGGACTGGAAATACGAAAGGAACTTACCAGCCAGAATCTTGCTTATGCAGATGAACTGCTAAAGCTCTATGAACTGGACAAATTCAAAAACTGTCGTCCAAGCCAGCTTTCCGGTGGTATGCGCCAACGCGCCGCCCTGATCCGCACCCTGGTCTTAAGACCTGAGCTTCTCCTTCTCGACGAGCCATTCTCAGCTCTTGATTACCAGACACGGCTGAATGTAAGCGATGACATTGGAAAAATCCTGAAAAAGCAAAGGAAGCCAGCCATTCTGGTCACGCATGACATTTCCGAAGCCATCAGCATGGCTGACCGGGTACTGATTCTTTCCAGACGGCCTGCTACTGTATTAAAAATCGTGCCTATAAATCTGGATATAAAAGACCGCACACCTCTTACCTCAAGAAATGATCCTGCTTTCAAAACCTACTTCAATCTCATCTGGAAGGAGCTGAATCAGAATGCATGAACCCTCTCATGCCCAAAAAGCATATCTGCTCCGTCAGAAAAAGGACCGTTACCTTGTCATAAGTGCAAGGCTTCTGGTCTTTCTTATTTTTCTGGCGCAATGGGAGATCCTGTCACGCCTACACTGGATCGACTCCTTTATTTTCAGCAGTCCATCCATGCTTCTGGAAACCTTTGTGAAAATGGCAAAAGACCAGTCTTTATTTATTCACATTGGTGCCACATTAAAAGAAACGCTCCTTAGCTTTTTCTTTGTGATCCTGCTTGGGCTTGGCATTTCCATCCTGCTATGGGGATGCCCAAGGCTTGCAAAAGTACTGGAGCCTTATCTGGTAGTCCTGAACAGTCTTCCAAAATCTGCACTGGCCCCGCTTCTCATCGTGTGGCTTGGCGCACGCCAGCGCACCATCATCGTAGCTGGTATGTCAGTGGCTATTTTCGGTTCTATTTTGAACCTGTACACAGGCTTCAAAGAGATACCTCCTGAAAAGCTGAAGCTGATCCGTACACTTGGGGGTGGAAAAAAGGATGAATTATTAAAAATTGTCCTGCCTGCTTCCATTCCCATGATTCTGGCAAACATGAAGGTAAACATCGGGCTTTGCCTTGTAGGTGTCATCATCGGGGAGTTCATCGGTGCAAGACAAGGGCTTGGATATCTAATCATATATGGCAGTCAGACATTCCTGTGTGCACACGTTCTGATATTTTTCCATTTTTCTTAAACCCAGAAAGTTTATTTGCCAAAAGCTCTGTTACAGCATGTGGCTTTTGTATTTTCACATAACCAGTGATCCGCTTTCCAATTCTCTATAACGAAGCAGTCTTTTTCTACACTTCAAAAAAGGAAATAGATTTCAAAAATAAATTCAAAGTAATTTGACGTTAACTGCTTAATTCTATTTAAGCCACTCTTCCAAACAGTCAAACGCAATCCGCTTTGCACCTCTTTCCAGATAGATCGTCCCACATTTTCTGAACCCAAATTTCTTCAACGCTCCCTGCATAGGCTTGTTATCCTCATGGGTATCAATGCGCAGATAGCCGCTTCTTTCCATTCCATAGGAAAAAGCTGCCTTCGTCACGCCCCTGACCGTTCCATCAGAAGCCACTCTGTGAATAACACCGTATGGTGTCTGGTCACTATGCCAGTTTCCATTCTCGATCACTCTGTATGTGGGATCTTCCCCTATAAAAAATACAAAGGTTCCTGCAATTTTTCCATTTTCCTCACATACATAGGAAATCCCCCGCTTTACATCATTTTCTACCGTAGATACTTCCGGATAGCGGTCTTCCCACTGGTTCGGGTTTCCATTCTTTTTCATAAATTCCCTTGCAATCTTATATAAACCAAGAATCTGCGGCAGATCCTTTTCCTGTGATTTCCTGATATTCATAAAATAGTTCCTTTCTGACAAAAGATTTGATCTTTTATATCATATCACATGAAAACAAAATACCGCAATAATTCATTTTCCCCATGGCAGAAAAGACTTAAATTGTTACTGTTCACTCCGTTCACAGCAACACGCTTCGCGATGCACAGAAATCATGCTTTCGCATGATTTCGCGCCGCAACTCTCGGGTTTTCTGTGACCTTCGGTCACAAAAAACACCTCGCCGAATGCTTTCAGCGAACAGTAACATTAAGTTCATAGCATTTTCCCCAAATTTCCAGATACTCAGGAAAAACCATGATCTTATCCTCATCTTTTAGCATGCATAACACCATCGCCCTGGAAACAATATCTCTCTTCCCCAAAAATTCTTCCATTTCCAGCAATCTTTCTTCTACCAGCCTGCCATCTGGCTTCAGATGGCTGCTGTTTTTTCCTGCGGCCATTCTGCTTATTTCTTCGTTGTATTTTTTCTGCAAAAGCTTCTGTTTTTCCCGAAACTGCTGTTCTTCCACAATTCCTTCCAGATATTTATCAAGCAGGAGCTTTTGCTGGCTTTCTATTTTTTTCAAGAGAATGGACGATGTTTCCCTGTCTTTCTTTTCTTCTTCCGCAAAGCATTCATGGACCAGCTTTTGCATTGCAGTTTTTAATGAATTTTCCCAGGCAGACAGGGAATCTGGGAAAAAGATTTTATACAGTATGAAAAAAAGCAGCTTTTCTTCCAGATGGATATTTTCACATCCCCCTGTTTTTCCTGACTTTTTTCTCCCTTGTTCCAGATAAGTCCTGCACTTCCATTCATAAACCCGATCACATTTTCTTTTTCTTGTGGTCCGGTAAAAGGGAGCCCCACATAAGCCGCAGACCAGATGGTTACTGAGAACATGTTTTCCCTTATTTTTTCCCATACCTGCCAGATATTTTATAGTAATTTCAGGAACATTCTGATTTGCCTGGGCTTTCCATTCAACGTTTTTCCTGTTATCAGCTCTCTCCTTCTTTATTTTTCTGTTATCAATTTCTCTGTTTGCTTTTTCCCATAAGTTCTCTGAGACGATTGCCGGAATTCTGTTTTCGTATATGTAAAGCTGATCCTTTTCGTTTTTCACCGTCATTTTGGTGTCAAAATCATAGTGTTTCCGATTCATTACCACTGTGCCTTTATTAATAGGATTACGGATCATACGACGAATATCTGAATCTGAAAAAAATTTTCCATTTCGCTTACACAACCCGCTTTCCCGCAAAATCCGGGCAATGGTTCTGCTCCCATAACCGGCAGCACAAAGCTCATACATCTGTCTTTTTATCTTTGCTTCATTTTCAATGATGGCAAAGCTTTTGTCTGGCAGTTTCCGGTATCCATATGTATTTGATGTCAGCATCAGGGCACTTCCTGTCTTCTGTCTGTTTCTGTGGGCATTGTTGATTTTTCTGCTCAACTCCCTGCTGTATTCCTCTGCCAGAATTGCCTTGATTCCGGTAAGCAGAGCGTCATCCGTACTATAAAAACGATTTTCCAGATATAGATACAGCCTCTTTTTGCAGATTACAAGCCGGTCAATAAAAATATACCATTCTCTGGTATTGCGCATCAGTCTGTCCTGTGATTTTATTACAACCACATCGAACTGATCACTCTCAAGATCCGCAAAAAGTCTCTGATACTCCGTTCTTCCTTTGATGCTGGTTCCAGACCTGCTTTCAATATATTCATCTGCCAGAAACCAGTTCAAGCGGCGGACGCATTCTCTTGCTTCCGCCGCCTGTCTTACCAGAGCATCTCTCTGACACGCTTCTTCCGTACTGCACCTGCAGTAGATAACCGCCCGGATCAT
Organism: Clostridia bacterium; assembly: GCA_029101305.1. Lineage (GTDB taxonomy): Bacteria > Bacillota > Clostridia > Lachnospirales > Lachnospiraceae > Blautia_A. Next base: position 9,391 of record JAQXQS010000008.1, read on the forward strand.
AAGGTGTCACCGTATTTTTCTATTTTTCTTTTCAGATTTAAACATTCCACTTCTGTAATCAGCTTCTCATCACAGAGAATCTCTGCCATTTTTTCCAGAATCTCTTTTTTCGTGATCCCCAAATGATTTTTCCGGCTGTATATAGGATTTTCTTCCATAGAAACTGGCTGCGCTCCAAACACTTCTTCCATATCATTCTCCGGTTTTCACGCCTTATTCTACTATATGCCGTTATCCTGCATAATGATACCCAGGATAAAACTCCCTAAAACGTTTTATGCCTGTACTATAAAGTGTTTGAACTCAGGGTCTGCAAAAGGAACGTCAGGTCATCAATTCAGCGGCGGCTTATCCAGCATGTGCCATTCCCACTCCGGGTCAATCACCGGATCTGCACTTTCCATTACCGCACAGTCCTTATCACAGCCATCTACGGCACAGCTGCATGCCATTCCGGCTTTCTCCATGTGCCCCGGCACGCCCTCGTAACGCACACACCAAAGCCCCCGGTAATGTGTTCTTTTGCACAAACCGTATTCATATTCGTATTTTACTGTTTTTTCTGCCATTTTGCCATCCTCCAACCGACATTTGCTATATTATTTCACAGTCTATATTGTTCCACAAGCTATAACCTATTTCCCCACAGAATATTTCTTCCGTTTTCATATGCACATTCCATGGCAAGTCTCAGGGAAGGCTTTTTTGTCATTGGATCTTCAATTCCCACAGACAGACGGTATCCCTCTTTCAGAAGATTTTTTATCTCATCCGTGTCCAGAACAGTTCTGGTGACAACCTGGATCTTTGGCAAAACAGAGGTCAACAGCATATCAATTTCTTTTTTCTCGATAATCTCACCTTCTGGTTGAAGAGTCTCCTGATACAACTGGCGCATAAATAAAAATTTTTCCTGTATCAGTTTATTTTTTCCCATGATAAATTCTGTATTTTCTTTATTTTTTCTCCGGACATAACCGCACACAGCACCTGTTGTGAAATAAAAGATAAAAGGGATCCAGTTCGATGGCTCATAGAACAGGGTATACCAGTTATTCCCTTCTGCCGCATATGCCCCCAGAAGAGAAACTGATTCGGCAGCAGCAGCGGCAATTCCATAATTCAGGCCATACAGGCTTCCAAATATCACAATAAATACAACACGCAGATCGATCATCTTAAACTGGGCCTGACTTTTTAGTACATCCAGTTTTCCAGGTTTTATCCCTCTGGCTTCCTGGTATTGCCCATACAGCTCTGACAGCTCCTCTGTCATGGATATTACCGGGAACCAGCCATATCGCTGCCGTATTACCGGATCCTTTCTGGTTATATTTTCCTGCACTGCTGTATTTTCATATATAAGCTGTACATGGGGCTCTAATTTCTCCAATTTTTCCCCGAAATCCCAGACCGTGTCCTTAAATACTGCTGGAACCTCAAGAATCTTTTCGTTCTCATTCCAGTTGTCGTACAACTTATATAAAAGCCTTGCCAGATCCATGCCGCAAAGAAAAAACAGCTGCTGGTCTTTTCCCTCTTTAAAGGTGATTTTTCCATTTTCCTGTATTTCAGAAAAAACTTTATAAATATAGTCTTTTTCATAAACAGCCGAATATAAATATGGCATTCTTACGATTTTCAGCTGAAGACCATACATCCTGGCATAGCTTAGGCACAAATCTTCTGCACTGCGAACCAATAGTGTCTTCCCGGTAGGCTTGTCAAACAATGCCTCCGGACCGGTCAGATATAGAATATGGCAGTCTTCTTTGTTTTTGCAGTATTGCAGGATTTTCCGTATGGTTTCCGCTTCTCCCTCCGCTTCCCCATGAAAAGTCAGATAATTTGAAAAATATACCACGGCCTCAAATTCATATGTCCGGAAAATATCCGCAAGCTCCTGTTCTGTTTCTGAAAACGGTCTGGATATAATTCCCTTTTTCCGTAAGGTCTTCAGTTTTTTATTTCCAAGCACCATAACCTTGGATTCCGGAAAAGCTTCTTCCAGAAATTCATTTGTAATATAACTGGTATTCCCGGTCATTAAAACTCTCATAACTTTTTCCCAACTTTCCCTAAAAAATCTCTATCAGAATGTGTCACCGCTTCTTCAAGCTTACCTGGGTCTTAATGTCCATTGTGATCCTATGTATCATTGCAATGCTTCTATATGGCATTCTTGCTTTTGTTGAAAAACATGTAATTGCCAGGAATTCCTAAAACATGAGCAAAAGGCAGAGAATGTGCGTTTTTGTAAAAACACATCCCCTGCCTTCTTTTATAAGCAAAAGCTCCTTCACCCCTGAAAACCTCTTGCTGGTTATAGCTCATTTGCAAGTGCCGTTAACCACTTTACAGCATTTTCCACATTTTCCGAATTGGCCAGAATGCCTATCTTGACCGGCTCATAGGCAACTTCAAGCTCATCTGCCAGCTGGGCAGAAGAAATACTGATGCTGTATTTGTCCTCCTGGTCCCCGAATGCTTCATAAACATCCTCTGGTAAAAGCTGGGTCAGATCTGTAAAATATTCCTCTTTATTCTCAAAGCTGTCCATATAAGCCTCGGAACCGATCAGTACATCCACGGCCCTGGCTGCCACCTTGGTGGTAAACGCCATCTGACTGTAACTTTCCAGCGCTACCCCGTCATCACCTGTACGAAGACTCTCATCTACCGTAACAACCTGGTAAGGATCCTCCTCAATTCCCAGATCTTTCTCCACCTGATTCTCGGCTTCCTCTTGTTTCATCCCATAGGAGTCGATCACCATAACCGTAAGTGCCGTTTTGATCTTGGAATTCTGGTAAAGATCCCTCGCAAAAAAGATAATGGCGATCACCGCCACCACAGCTGCCATCTGCGGCTTATAATATGCCCAGATATATTGAAGCTTACCACCCAGCCCCATACTGGACAGCTTCATTTTCTCAAGCTGGCGTTTTTCCTTTTTCGTCAGGTCAGATTCGTGCTTGAACCGGATGTCATTTTCATCTATTTCCGGTGCTTTATCCTGTTTTTCCTCTTTTAATTCGATTCTCATGCCTTCTCCTGCGTTTCCTCTTTTGTGAAATAGATTGTAACACGTTTTTTTCTTTTTGAACAGACCCTACAAAATAAAGTCACAGTTCTTTCACACTTGGCATATCTGCCCGCAGCCAGCTTCCATCCAGTCTTGCCAGAAGTCTGGCGTTGTGATAGGCCATCCGAAGTGTCAGACAGGTCCTGCCCAGATACTTTGTCCCATCAGGAGTTTTCATACAGGCCAGGGCAAGATCCGGAACCCCTGGGTTTTGAAGACAGATTGGAATCAAGAGCTGAATGGAATGATTGTAATACTGCGGTATGGCCGCCTTATAATCAGCCTCCAGGATTCTCCTGGTCTGCTGGAGCGCCCCATCAAAAAGCTGTACACGCATCCCATTCTCCCGCACTGCACTTGGCAGCCTTTGCACATTGTCGTCATCATCAAAAATATGTTCATACTGGGGTACTACAGGCAATTTTGTGTCAAATACCAGATCGGATGGATTTTCCACATAGCTTGCTCTTGGCGGCAGATCCCTGATTTTAATTTTCAAAAGTGAATAATCGGTATAAAACCCTTCCAGATACCATTTCTGCCTGTCTGGCACAATATTCGGTATAAAATAGGCATAAATCGGCTGATAATACTGATTAAAGAGTCCTGTGTGAAACAGTGCATATTCTTTTTCTTCTGTAACTTTACCTTCCTCATACAGCCTGCGGAACGTATTTTCCAGATATCCTTTCAGGATTCCATAATCTTCGGAATCTCCAAAGCTCCACTTCTCCGGCGATATCCTGGCCAGATTCTGGATCTGGCGGTTATAGTTTCCACAGTAGGTAAAATCAAATAGATTCATATTAACCTCCTGTCCATTTTTCTTTTCCTCTTTACATTTTATTGTGGAAAAAACCTGACAGAACTGTCAGTTTCAAGAATTATTATCTGGTCCTGCTGACCCTGGTTAAAGCTTAGCACAGCCGTAATAAAAGCACAAGAAAAAGAGTTCGTTTTATTACGACAAAATCTGCCCACACTTCCGTTTTTTCCCAAGTACAAAAACTGCCAATATAAATTTCCCATTGCACCAGAAGCCGGACTTTTTTATAATTATGTTGTAACTATTCAAATTCATAACTGATTAAGAGCTGAAATTTCCTTTTCAGCCCGGGAGGTATTTTTTGAAAAAAGACGGCTACTATTCATCCGGCCAGTTTGCCCGGATGGCCGGGGTAACCCTTCGCACCATCCGCTATTATGACCAGCATGATATCCTGAAACCCTCTTTTGTCTCCGAAGCCGGAGCAAGATTTTATACAGATACGGATTTTGCAAGACTTCAGCAGATCCTGCTTCTGAAATACCTTGGTTTTTCTCTGGAGGATATCCGGGAAATGACCATTGAGGATCCCGACAGCCATTTTATGCAGAATGCACTGAACGTCCAGTTAAAATTGGTACAGGACCGGATCGAGCAGATGCAGCTTGTGGAAAAGACATTAAAAGACACAGCCCAGGCCATTTCCCAGGAACATACGGTAGACTGGAGCCGTATGCTGGATCTGATTCACCTGACTGTCATGGAAAAAAGTCTGAAAAACCAGTACCAGAACGCATCCAATATTTCTTCCAGGATTAACCTGCACAGTCTTTATTCCGTAAACCAAAAGGGCTGGTTTCCCTGGATCTATGAACAATGCCAGATCAAAGAAGGAATGCATATTCTGGAGCTTGGCTGCGGTGACGGTGCGCTGTGGACCCAGAATATTTCCAGGCTTCCCCAAGATGTGCACATCACACTCTCCGACATTTCAGAGGGGATGCTCCGTGACGCAAGACGTGCCATCGGAGGAGAAGATTCCCGTTTTTCCTTTAAACCTTTTGACTGTCATACCATTCCTTCAAACCTTGGAACCTTTGATCTTGTGATTGCCAACCATGTTCTTTTTTATTGTGAAGATATTGGAAAAGTCTGCCAGAATGTCACAAAAGTCCTGAAACCAGGCGGCCGTTTTCTCTGCAGCACCTATGGATCCAGGCATATGCGGGAGATCAGTCTTCTGGTCCAGTCTTTTGATGAACGGATCGCTCTTTCTGCCGACAGGCTATATGAACGGTTCGGCAGGGAAAACGGAGCCGGCATTCTTTCCCCCTATTTTCAGCAGATTACCTGGAAAGCATATGAAGATGAGCTGATCGTCACAGACGCGGAGCCGCTGATTTCCTATATTCTATCCTGTCACGGCAATCAGAACCAGTACCTGCCAGACCGCTATAAAGACTTTCGCACCCTTGTTAAGAAAAAAACGGAAAATGGTTTCCATATTACCAAAGATGCAGGCGTATTTCTTTGTGAAAAAGTAACAAATCTGAATGAATTTCAAAAAAGCCCTTGAAGGTAACGTAAGGTCACCTTTTATAATATATTTACAGACACAGGTCAGGGAATTAAATGCTGCGTCTTTTCTTACATGATTCTATTGGCAGCATATACGAACGACGGATTTATCCCTGGCATTATCAAACCAAAAGGAGACACAACATTATGAAGGGAATTATTTTAGCCGGTGGATCCGGTACCAGACTTTACCCGTTGACCATGGTTACCTCCAAGCAGCTGCTTCCAATTTATGATAAACCAATGATCTATTATCCCATGTCCGTTCTGATGAACGCTGGGATCCGTGATATCCTGATCATTTCCACACCACAGGATACCCCACGTTTCAAGGAGCTTCTTGGTGACGGACATCAGTTCGGCGTTTCACTTACCTATGCTATCCAGCCAAGCCCGGACGGACTTGCACAGGCCTTTATCATTGGCGAAGAGTTCATTGGAAACGACACCGTTGCCATGGTTCTTGGCGATAATATTTTCGCAGGACATGGCCTTAAGAAACGTCTGAAAGCAGCTGTTGAGAATGCAAGTACTGGAAAAGGAGCTACTGTATTTGGCTATTATGTAGACGATCCGGAGCGTTTCGGTATCGTAGAATTTGACCAGGATGGAAAAGCCGTTTCCATCGAGGAGAAACCTGCAAAGCCTAAGAGCAATTACTGTGTAACCGGACTTTACTTCTATGACAATAAAGTTGTAGAATATGCAAAGAACTTAAAGCCAAGTGCCCGCGGTGAGCTTGAGATCACAGATCTGAACCGCATTTACCTGGAAAAAGGACAGTTAAATGTAGAGCTTCTCGGCCAGGGCTTCACATGGCTGGATACCGGTACACATGAGAGCCTTGTTGACGCTACCAACTTTGTAAAAACGGTTGAAACCCATCAGCACCGTAAGATTGCCTGCCTTGAGGAAATCGCTTACTTAAATGGCTGGATTTCCAAAGAAGAGGTTATGGAAGTTTACAACGTGCTGAAGAAAAATCAGTATGGCCAGTATCTGAAGGACGTACTGGACGGCAAATATATGGATGTACTTCACTAAACAGTTACCAGAATCTATAGAAATCAAAGGAGAATCATACCATGAATATTATTGTTACCGGCGGTGCCGGATTTATCGGAAGCAACTTTATTTTCCACATGTTAAAAAAATACCCGGATTACCGTATCATCTGCCTGGACTGCCTTACCTATGCAGGTAACCTTTCCACTCTGGCACCGGTTATGGATAACCCGAACTTCCGTTTTGTAAAAGAAAGCATCACTGACCGCGAAGCTGTTTACAAGCTTTTCGAGGAAGAGCATCCGGATATGGTTGTAAACTTCGCAGCAGAAAGTCACGTTGACCGTTCCATCGAAAACCCGGAGGTTTTCCTGAACACAAACATCATCGGTACTGCTGTTCTCATGGACGCATGCCGCAAATACGGAATTAAACGTTATCATCAGGTTTCCACAGATGAGGTTTACGGTGACCTGCCACTCGACCGGCCAGACCTGTTCTTCACAGAGGAAACCCCGATTCACACCAGCAGCCCATACAGCTCATCCAAAGCATCTGCTGACCTTCTGGTACTTGCTTACCACAGGACCTACGG
>JAQXQS010000009.1 GCA_029101305.1 Clostridia bacterium
CAATGTATATTCACCGCCGTGCGGAGCAACGTTCCGCTGAACTAGCTGCTAACTTCGACTAAGACGCTCGGGAGAGCCCTCGCGCCAAGTCTACGTAAGCATCGGATTTCAGCTACACTAAAACCGCTCCTGAAATGCACGGCTACGTGAATATACATTGCCAAACCGCTGGTTATCGACAACTGCAACTGACCAAACAGGAGTTTATTGGCGGGAATTCACTGTGACCGAGTACATACGCCCTGAGCACATTAAATAGTTAATAAGATAGACAATAAAATAATAGCAGAAAGGAACACCCCACCATGTCAAAAGGAAGATTTGGAATCCATGGCGGCCAGTACATTCCGGAAACACTGATGAACGCAGTAATCGAGCTGGAAGAGGCCTACAACCATTATAAAAATGACCCAGAATTTAACCGGGAACTGACAGAGCTTTTAAATGAATATGCAGGACGGCCTTCACGCTTGTACTATGCAGCTCATATGACAGAAGATCTGGGCGGCGCCAAGGTATACCTAAAAAGAGAAGACCTGAACCACACCGGAGCTCACAAGATCAACAACGTATTAGGACAGGTGCTTCTTGCCAAGAAAATGGGCAAAACCCGTGTGATCGCAGAAACAGGAGCGGGCCAGCACGGCGTGGCAACGGCTACAGCGGCAGCCCTTATGGGAATGGAATGCGAGGTTTTCATGGGAAAAGAAGACACCGAGCGCCAGGCTCTGAACGTATATAAAATGTGTCTTCTGGGGGCAAAGGTTCATCCGGTAACCTCAGGAACTGCCACTTTGAAGGATGCAGTATCCGAGACCATGCGTGAATGGACAAACCGCATTGCAGACACCCATTACGTGCTGGGCTCTGTTATGGGACCTCATCCTTTCCCAACGATCGTACGTGATTTCCAGGCAGTTATTTCCAAAGAAATCAAAGAGCAGATGCTGGAAAAAGAGGGAAAGCTTCCAGATGCTGTGCTTGCCTGTGTAGGCGGCGGCTCTAACGCCATCGGAACTTTTTACCATTTTATAGAAGACAAAGAGGTACAGCTGATAGGTTGTGAGGCAGCCGGAAGAGGCGTCAATACTGCAGAGACAGCTGCAACCATTGCTACAGGAAAGCTTGGTATTTTCCATGGCATGAAATCCTATTTCTGCCAGGATGAGTATGGACAGATCGCACCGGTTTATTCTATTTCCGCAGGTCTGGATTACCCTGGAATCGGACCGGAGCATGCACACCTGTACGACATTGGCCGTGCTCAGTATGTACCAGTCACCGACGAAGAAGCGGTGGAAGCTTTTGAATATCTTTCCAGGACAGAGGGAATCATTCCAGCTATCGAAAGTGCCCATGCAGTTGCCTATGCGAAAAAAATCGTTCCAAAGATGGGCAAAGACCAGTGCGTAGTGATCACGATTTCTGGCCGCGGGGACAAGGACTGTGCGGCAATCGCAAGATACAGAGGGGAGGATCTTCATGAGTAACAGAATTTCAGAAGTATTTGCAAAAGGAAAGGCATTTATCCCGTTTATCACCTGCGGAGATCCGTCTCTTGCCATCACGGAACAGCTTGTCTATGCCATGGAGGAGGCAGGGGCAGACCTGATCGAGCTGGGAATTCCGTTTTCCGATCCTACCGCCGAAGGCCCTGTGATCCAGGCAGCCAATGTGCGTGCCTTAAGCGGCGGTGTGACTACAGATAAGGTGTTTGACATGGTAGTGAAAATTCGTGAGAAAACAAAAATCCCAATGGTATTTATGACCTATGCCAACGTTGTTTTTTCCTATGGAACAGAGCGTTTTATCAAGAAGGCAGCAGAAGTGGGAATGGATGGACTGATCCTGCCGGATGTGCCTTTTGAAGAAAAAGAAGAGTTCGATGTGGTGTGTAAGCAGTATGGACTTGATCTGATCTCCCTGATCGCACCAACCTCACATGAGAGAATCGCGCAGATTGCAAAGGAGGCAAATGGATTTGTATATTGCGTGTCATCTCTTGGTGTAACGGGAACCAGAACCCAGATCACAACCGATATCGGAGCTATGGTGAAGCTGGTAAAAGAAGCGAAAGATATTCCATGTGCGGTCGGCTTCGGAATTTCCACTCCTGAGCAGGCGAAGAAAATGGCAGCCCAGTCGGATGGCGCAATCGTTGGCTCTGCTATCGTGAAGCTGTGCGCAGCCCATGGGGAAAACTGCGTGCCGTATGTGAAAGAGTATGTAAAATCCATGAAGGAAGCTGTAAATAACGCTTAAAGGAGAAAATGATTTAATTCTAAAAAGACTATAAAAGAGGGCAAAAGCGTTGACAATTTGCCCTCTTTTTTTTATAGTATCATATGTGAATTAATTTTTATGTGTAAAATAAAGGTAATGAAAAAGAGGAATGAAGTTGGAGAAAAAACTGGTATTTATTTTTAATCCCAAAGCAGGAAAAGGCAAGATCAAAACATCCCTGATGGATATAGTAGATATCTTTAATAAAGGCGGTTATGAAGTGATCATCCGTGCGACCCAGGCTCCAAGGGATGCATATGAGCAGGTGAAGAAATATGCAGATCACGTAGATCTGATCGTGTGCAGCGGCGGCGACGGTACACTGGACGAGGTGGTGACCGGTATTACAGAGGTAGGAAGTCATGTTCCGGTTGGATACATACCTGCAGGAAGCACTAATGACTTTGCTAACAGCCTTTTTATGCCTAAGAATATGCTGGATGCAGCTTCAAACATTATGGAAGAGCAGATCTACCGCTGTGACATTGGCAAATTTAACCATCAGACATTTGCCTATGTGGCTGCATTTGGTCTTTTCACAGATGTTTCCTATGAGACCAGTCAGGATCAGAAGAATATCCTGGGACATCTGGCCTATGTGCTGGAAGGAGCCAAGAGACTTCTTGATATCAAAGCTTACCATCTGAAAGTAACCACAGAGAGCGGCGTGATCGAGGATAACTTTATTTACGGTATGGTTACCAATTCCAGATCTGTTGGTGGATTTAAGAATCTGACCAAGGATGTGGATATGAATGACGGTCTTTTTGAAGTGACATTGATCGTGCAGCCGAAGAATCCTATAGAAATGCAGGAGATCATCCGCAATCTTGTAAGTATGGAGGACAATTCCGACCTGATTTATTCTTTCAAGGCAAGGAAGCTTTCTGTAGAGGCAGAGGAAGAGGTTGCATGGACTCTGGATGGAGAGTATGGCGGAAGCCCGAAGATTGTGGAGATTGAGAACCTGCAGCAGGCCCTGAACCTGTATCTGAAGAGTACGAAGTAGAGTAAAAACCAGCAAAAAACCAGCAATAACCAGCAATGTGTGATGATGAATTACTGCCAGCGCAGGGTTTTTGAAGGAAGATCTTTGTCCTGGCTGTAAGATGGATGAGAGGAGAGGAACAATGGGAGATTATGTTAATGTGAAGGAATTATTCGGATGTGATGTATTCAATGATTCTGTCATGCAGGAACGTCTGCCGAAGAAAGTTTACAAGGAACTGAAGAAAACCATCGAAGAGGGCAAAGAGCTCTCCATGGAGGTTGCGGATGTGGTTGCCCATGAGATGAAGGAATGGGCCATTGAGAAGGGTGCTACCCATTACAGCCACTGGTTCCAGCCCCTTACAGGCGTGACCGCAGAGAAACATGACGCATTTATCACCGCACCTATGGAGAATGGAAAGGTTCTGCAGAGCTTTTCCGGTAAAGAGCTGATCAAAGGTGAGCCGGACGCATCTTCTTTCCCGTCTGGCGGACTTCGCGCTACCTTTGAGGCCAGAGGCTATACCACATGGGATTGTACCTCACCGGCTTTTGTACGCCATGATGCAGCAGGCGGAACCTTATGTATCCCGACTGCTTTCTGCTCCTATACAGGAGAGGCACTGGATCAGAAGACACCTCTTCTCCGTTCCATGGAAGCCATCAATATACAGGCATTACGGCTTCTCAGACTTTTTGGCAATACTACCTCTAAGCATGTGACCCCATCTGTAGGCGCTGAGCAGGAGTATTTCCTCGTTGATAAAGAGAAATATATGCAGAGAAAGGATCTGGTTTATACAGGCCGTACCCTTTTTGGCGCAATGCCGCCTAAGGGACAGGAGATGGATGACCATTATTTCGGAACCATCCGTCAGAGAGTTTCCGCATATATGAAAGAAGTAAATGAAGAGTGCTGGAAGCTGGGCGTGACAGCCAAGACACAGCATAATGAGGTGGCACCGGCACAGCATGAGCTTGCGCCGATCTATGCACCTGTGAATATTGCAGCAGACCATAACCAGATCATGATGCGTATCCTTAAGAAAGTAGCAAGCCGTCATGGCATGCGCTGCCTGCTTCATGAGAAGCCATTTGCAGGGCTGAATGGTTCTGGTAAGCATAATAACTGGTCTCTTACCACAGATGACGGAATCAATCTTCTGGAGCCAGGCAAGACACCGCATGAGAACGTACAGTTCCTTCTGGTACTCACCTGTATCCTGAAAGCAGTTGACAAGCATGCAGATCTTCTTCGTGAGTCTGCTGCAGATGTGGGAAATGACCAGCGTCTGGGCGGTCATGAGGCTCCGCCTGCTGTTATTTCCGTATTTCTTGGTGAGCAGCTGGAGGATGTACTGGAGCAGCTGATCAGCACTGGTACAGCTACCAGAAGTAAGACTGGGGAGAAGCTGGCGACTGGTGTTAAGACCCTTCCGGATTTTATGAAGGATGCCACAGACCGTAACCGTACCTCACCTTTTGCATTTACCGGTAACAAATTCGAATTCCGTATGGTTGGCTCCAAGGATTCCATTTCCGCATGCAACGTGGTGCTGAATACCATCACAGCAGAGGCATTTAAGGAAGCCTGCGACATTCTGGAGAAAGCAGAGGACTTTGACCTGGCAGTTCATGACCTGATCAAGAAATATGCGACTGAGCATCAGAGAATCGTATTTAACGGTAACGGCTATGCACCGGAGTGGGAGAAAGAGGCACGCCGCCGTGGTCTTCCAATCCTTCCGTCTATGGTTGATGCAATCCCGGCACTCACCACAGACAAAGCTGTACAGCTGTTTGGTGAGTTTGGCGTATTTACGAAGACAGAGCTGGAATCCAGAGCGGAGATCCAGTATGAGATCTATGCGAAAGCAATCAATATTGAAGCAAAAACAATGATCGACATGGCTACCAAGCAGATCATTCCTGCAGTTATCAAATATACCACGGTTCTGGCAAAGTCCATCAATCAGGTAAAAGCTGTGGGACCAATTGATGTAAGTGTACAGATGGATCTTCTGAAGAAAGCAAGCAAGCTTCTCAAGGAAGTGAACAGTGCCATGAACAAGCTGAGCAAGCTGGTAAGCCAGGTAGAGGATCATCCGGAAGGACGTGACAGAGCAGTGTTCTGCAGAGAGAAATTAGTTCCGGCAATGGAGAAATTAAGAGAGCCGGTGGATGAACTGGAAATGCTGGTAGATAAAGAAATGTGGCCGATGCCATCCTATGGAGATCTGGTAATTGAGCCGTAAATAAATTGGGAGGACTGCAGCCGCAGTCCTCTTTTCTGTTAAAGGAGTAAAGTGATAAGGGAAAATTAACATAAGAAACAGGAGTGGTAAGTTTTCATGAATGAATTTAAGTTCTTAGAAGAACAAGGCGTAAGCAGCCAGCTTATTAAGGCAGCAGAAGACTTTCGAAAGGAATATGGCGTATCAGAGGAAGCGAAGCACCGTCTGATGAAGCCGTCTCTTCCGTTTTATGGGAAAGAGACTTTGGAGATGGCCATGGCGGCCGTACTGGAAGGGGAAAATCTGCTTCTGGCAGGCCCTAAGGCCACAGGAAAAAATGTACTGGCTGAGAATCTGGCCTATATTTTCGGTAGACCGGTGTATAATGTATCTTTTCATGTAAATACAAACAGTGGGGATCTGATCGGTACCGATACCTTTGTGGACAATCAGGTGAAGCTGCGTAAAGGCAGTATTTACCAGTGTGCCCAGGAAGGAGGCTTCGGAATCCTGGATGAGATCAATATGGCGAAAAATGATGCAGTTTCCGTGCTTCATGCCACATTGGATTACCGCCGTTCCATTGATGTGCCAGGATATGATAAGATTGACCTTCATCCGGCAGCCAGATTTATCGGCACGATGAACTACGGATATGCAGGAACCAAAGAGCTGAATGAAGCCCTTGTCTCCCGTTTCCTAGTAATCGATATGCCAGCCCAGAATGAAGAGACTCTGGGATTTATTTTTAACCGGATGTTCCCGGACGCGAAAAAAGAGGCAGTGGAGCAGTTCATCGGTGTGTTCCTGGATCTGCAGCAGAAATCCATGAACAGCGAGATCTCTACCAAGCCACTGGATCTCCGTGGACTGCTGGCTGCCATGAAGATCGTGCGGACAGGACTTTCCCCATGGCAGGCAGTACAGATGGGAATTGTGAACAAGACATTTGATGTGTTTGAGAAAGAAATCGTGGAGGATGTGGTGCGTACCAGGATTCCGCAGGGATGGACACGGGAAGATGTTTATGGCGAATGAAAAAACGGGAACTGTGAGACATTCTCTGGAAGCGTCAGGGGACACAAATGTGAAGCTTTCTGCGAAACAAATAGATAAAGAGGATGCCGAGGAGGCGCTGGCAAGAAGAGGGGACAGTGAAGAGCCTGGGATTTTGGATTACCAGCTGGAGCTGGAAAACCGAATCCGCAATCTTCTGTGGACCATCAGTGGAGATTACACCCAGCAGATGAAGCCAGATGTTTCCTTATTTCTCAGATCGAAGAATATTGCTTTGTACGATGGAATTAAGCAGGGGGCTCTGGCGAAGTTTTTCGACAAGGAGTTTCTGGGAATGTACCTGGTGAAAAAGATTTTCATGGGTGCAGATGAGGCATCTCTGACCTTCGTGTCCCAGCTTTGCATTGAGGAAGCCATTGGCGAGAGAATCTGTGAACTGCGTCCTGGAATCTGGGACATGCAGAGAAAAGCCTGCGAAGACATTCTGGATCAGGAATATGAAGTGATGCCGTCGGCAGCAGATCGTCTCGGGTATCTGCGGGTGAATCTGCTCCGCCGGAGAATTGACCGGGGACAGGAAAAGAAACAGAAAAAACAAGTTGTAAGTACGGAAAGCATTGCAGATGGAAAGATAAAAACAGTAACAGAAGAAGCGGTAATAGAAGAAGCGATAATAGAAGAAGCGGTAACAGAAGAAACAATAATAGAAGAAACATTAAAAGAAAAAACTGCAACAGAGAAAACGAAAATAGAAAAAACAATAACAAAAGAATCAATAACAGATGATGTCCGAGAAAAATATAACGGAATTTATCACTATATTAACTTGATATCCGGCGCAGCAAATGTGCAGGACACCATGTCCCTGATCCGCATCATTGATACCATATATAATGAAGTGGCAGATCCGGATTTCGGAAAAAAGGTGACGCTAGAGCAGGTACTTGCAGTCACCATGGAAGATCTGACAGAGTTCGACTGGCAGGATTATCTTTCAGAAGAAATGTATGAGGACGCCCTGGAAAGCTATATGGAGCAGCTGACCTCCAATGTGGCAGGGATGGAAAACGCGGACGTCACAAAGGAGATGGAAGAGGAACGCCAGACGAAGCAGAAGATCACAGTACTTCCGCCTGAGGCACTGGAAAAAGCCCACACATATGTGGAACTGAATTTCGGTAAAACCTATCTGAATGAGACGGAAGAAAAGCGGATGAACCAGCTGATGTGCCGGGACATTCACAGCGACTGCAGCCTGTATTTCACAGAGGGAATCCTGAAAAATCCGGTAAAACGAAATTACCAGTATGAATATGCGAAAAGGTTGAAAAATAAGAATATCTGGCTTTATCATGATAAACACCGGATCGTGAAACGGAATATAGCCCTTCTTACGGATATGTTGAAGAAATCGCTGATCATCAAAAGTGAGAGCCAGGAAATCCTTTCTGACCGTGGGATTATTGTGCCCTCAAGGTTATGGCGTCTGGGCAGAAGCAGTGAGGCACGGATCTTTAAACGGGAATTGAAGGGCGATTCCTCGGATTTTGTGGTGGATGTACTGATCGATGCCAGCGGTTCCCAGATGAGCCGTCAGGGAGAAGTGGCGCTGCAGGCTTATATAATCAGCGAAGCTTTAAGCAATGTTGGACTTCCACACAGGGTAATGAGCTACTGCACATTCTGGGATTACACCATTCTTCACCGTTTCCGGGAATATGATGATCCCCGAACGGCGAATGAAAACATTTTTAATTATGTGACATCCTCCAATAACCGGGATGGACTTGCTATCCGGGCGGCAGGATATGGACTTCTGAAACGGGAAGAAGAAAAGAAAATCCTGATCATTTTAAGCGATGGACGGCCTTATGACGTAATTGTGAACCGGCCAAATGCAAAGAATCCTGCACCCTATCATGGGAAATATGCCATTACAGATACGGCCGCCCAGATCCGTAAGCTGCGCAGCCAGGGGGTAAGCGTACTTGGTGTCTTTGCAGGAGAAGAGAAAGACCTGGCGACAGAGAAGAAAATTTTTGGAAAGGATTTTGCCTATATCCGGAACATCACCGGATTTTCCAAGATCGTGGGAAGGTATCTGACGAAGCAGCTGGAGGATGACGAGTGATAGAGCGTGTTTGAAAAATACCAAAAAAGGAGGTATCCCATGTTTCAGAATAACAAAAAAGCCATATATCTGGACTATCTGATGATCATTGTGGGGACAGCGCTTATGGCGACTGCGGTAAACAGTGTTTTCGATATGTCTGGCATGGTAACCGGAGGTTTCTCCGGTATCGCCATTCTGGTAAAAGAGTGGACTGAAGGAGTAGTACCAGGAGGGATTCCACTGTGGATCACCAACTTAAGCCTGAATATTCCCCTTTTTCTGATTGGAATGAAAATCGGGGGATTTCAGTTTGTGAAAAAGGCACTGGTGGGAGAAGTCTGTCTCTCCTTCTGGCTGGCTGTCCTGCCAGCTTTTGACATAGCAGGCAATGACCTTTTACTGGCCGCTGTCTATGGTGGTGTGATCCAGGGCGTTGGAATCGGCCTTGTGTTTCTGGGAAGAGGAACCACAGGCGGTACCGACATGATGGCAGCACTTCTCCAGAGAAAGCTCCGTCATTACTCCATTGCCCAGATCATGCAGTTTATTGACGGTGCTATTGTACTGGTAGGTATGTACGTATTCGGTGTGCAGAAGGCATTGTATGCCATCATTGCCGTTTTCCTTGTGACAAAAGTATCAGACAGCATGATCGAAGGTCTGAAATTTTCCAAGCAGGCCTACATCATTACCAGCAAGCCCCAGGAGATTTCCAGTGAGATCATGGAGAAGCTGGACCGTGGTGTGACCGGAATCCATGGAAAAGGCATGTACTCAGATCAGGATAAGCTGCTGCTTTATTGTGTGGTAGGACGCAAAGAAATCGTAGTCTTAAAAGAGCTGGTGGATGATATCGACCCGGATGCGTTTGTGATCGTGTCTGATGTAAGAGAAGTTCTTGGAGAAGGGTTTATAGAGAGGAAGTAATTTGGAAAAGCCCTTTTCAAACAGGTTTTGGAATCTGCCAGGAAAATTTACACAAATTTCGTCTCAAAATCCTGCTTAAGCAGAGAAAAAAGTGCAAAATAAAGTGCAAAAAATGGTAGGATATAAAAATATCAGAAAAAAACAACCGGAGTTTTGTAAAAAATTTCTACTTTCCTCTTTTCTTTTTGGTGATTTTGTATTAAAATAGTGTCATGGATTTTTTGAATCAGTAGATTTTCCTATGCTAGCCTATGGTTTTGTGCACTTTTACAGATTACAGAGAGCGATTTTTGTGCACATAGCAGGCAGCCATTCATGCCGGAATCCGGCACACATATAATTTTACAAGAAGGGATGGAAGGGTAATGATATCAAATCAGGTACTGCAGAATACACTTGAGGGGCTCAAGGAGATATCCAGGACGGAGTTTTGCATAATTGACACAGATGGCAAGACACTGGCGTCCACCTACAGCGATTTTGAGATTCAGCCACAGGATGTTCAGGCATTTGTGGAATCCCAGGCTGCCAGCCAGCTTGTGAAAGGTTACCAGTATTTCAAGGTCTGTGACGATTACCAGCTGGAATACATTCTGGTTGCCCACGGAGAAGATGAGGATACTTATATGGTCGGTAAGCTTGCAGCTTTCCAGATCCAGAGCCTGATCGTAGCTTATAAGGAGCGTTTTGACAAGGACAGCTTCATTAAGAACCTGCTTCTTGATAACCTGCTCCTGGTAGATATTTATAACCGTGCGAAGAAGCTTCACATCGAAGCAGACGTACGTCGTGTGGTCATGATCCTGGAGCTTGAGCAGGAGAGAGAGCACAGCTCCATGGAGAGCGTGAAGAGTCTTTTCAGCGGTAAGAGCAAGGACTTCATCACCGCAGTTGATGAGAAGAGCATCATCATTGTCAAAGAGCTGGAGGAGAATGAAGGATACGAAGAGATGGACAAGCTTGCCCAGACAGTCCTTGATACCTTAGGCTTTGAGAGAGAGAATCATACACATATCGCATACGGAACCATCGTAAGCGAGCTGAAGGAGGTTTCCCGTTCTTACAAGGAAGCCAGAATGGCTCTTGATGTAGGTAAGATCTTCTCACCGGAGAAGGATGTGATCGCCTACAGTTCCCTTGGAATTGGCCGTCTGATCTATCAGCTTCCGATTCCGCTGTGTAAGGTGTTCATTAAGGAGATCTTCGGTGGCAAATCTCCGGATGATTTCGATGAGGAGACACTGGTTACCATCGACAAGTTCTTTGAGAACAGCCTGAATGTGTCCGAGACCTCCAGACAGCTTTATATTCACCGTAATACTCTTGTATACCGTCTGGATAAGCTCCAGAAGAGCACCGGACTTGACCTTCGTGTATTTGAGGATGCGATTACATTCAAGATCGCACTGATGGTTGTCAGATATATGAAGTATATGGAGACGCTGGAATATTGATTTAAACTGTCAATTCGATATTCGTAAGTTATGTGCCTGTCGTTTTTTGCGGCAGGCATTTTTATGTAATCCCTCTAGAGCCTGCCCCCAAAATCATTCCTGCAATCTGCACGCCCCACTTTGCGGTATATTTTGCCCTCTTTCAGTCGGCGTAGCCCGCTACGCCTCCCTCAATCGGACAAAATCTCCCACAAATTGTGGCGCACATCTTGCAGAAAGCCTTTTGGGGGCACGCTCTAAATCTAAACATTTTGTGAAAAAGGAGAAGATATATTGATTTCCATATAAAACAGGGTATAATGCAATCGTTGGCAGAAAAACCAAAGAAAAAACCAGTTGCATTTTCTATAGACATATATTACAATAATGTTACATAAAAGTTAAGTGAACTGCCGCCAGGCAGTTTTTCCATGAAAACAAGGAGGATACCATGATTGATCTGATAGATGTAAGCAAGTCCTATGGACCAGGACTGCCGGCAGTGAATCACGCCAATCTCCATGTAGATAAAGGCGAATTCGTATTTATAGTAGGAAATAGTGGTTCAGGTAAATCCACCCTGATCAAACTGCTGCTGAAAGAACTGGATTCCACATCAGGTAAAATTATCGTAAGCGGAGAGAAGCTTGAGGGCATGAAGCACCGCCGTGTAGCGAAATACCGCCGTAAGCTTGGAGTTGTATTCCAGGATTTCCGTCTTCTGAAGGACAGAAATGTATATGAGAACGTAGCTTTTGCCCAGCGTGTGGTAAACAGACCTACCCGTGTGATCCGCAAGAGAGTGCCGGAGGTACTTCAGGAAGTAGGACTGGCTGGAAAATATAAGGCATTTCCTGATGAGCTTTCCGGTGGAGAGCAGCAGAGAGTGGCCCTTGCCAGAGCCATTGTGAACCGCCCGGATATCCTTCTGGCAGATGAGCCTACCGGTAACCTGGACCCGAAGACCTCTGAGGAGATCATGAAGCTTCTGGAGGAGATCAATGAGCGTGGAACCACCGTTCTGGTCGTAACCCATAACAAAGAGATCGTCAATTCCATGAAGAAGCGTGTACTGACCATGCACAATGGAGTGATCATCAGCGACGAGAAAGAAGGAGAATATTATGAGGCCTAGTACCATCTGGTATACTCTGAAGCAGGGTATCAAGAA
>JAQXQS010000010.1 GCA_029101305.1 Clostridia bacterium
GATACCATTGGCATAAATATGCACACGGTGAACAAGGCTTATTCCTTATTGCGCCAGGAAGGCTTTGTGTCCATAGACAGAAGAAAAGGCGCAGTGATCTGCCTGGATGTGGATAAAATAAGAGCTATGGAAGAAATGAAACAGAATCTGCGGGTAGCCCTTGCAAAAGGGTGCTGCAACAATGTAACGAGAGAGGAAGTCCATAGTCTGATAGATGAAATTCTGGATGAATACGGGCAGTAAAGCAGTTAACTGAACCAGTAACGTAAGGAGGAACAACGGATTAATGCGAAATAAATTTACGAAACAGGCTCAGACAGCCCTGACTCTGGCAAAGGCAGCAGCCATTGATTTTGAGTTGGGCTATATTGGCACGGAACATCTTCTGCTGGGGCTTCTCAGCGAGACAGAAGGTACTGCAGGAAGAGTTCTGGAAGAATTTCAGGTAGATGGTAAAAAACTGGTAGAACTGATCGATAAGCTGATTACTCCTGCTGATATAAAAGATGGAAACATAATGGAAATCCAGACGCAGCCTGCCTACAGTCCCCGTACTGAGAAAGTATTGGAGGGGGCAGTACTGGAAGCACAGAATACAGGAAGCCAGAAGGCGGGAACAGAGCATCTGCTTCTTTCCATGCTTCGGGAAACAGATTGTGTGGGAACCAGACTTCTTTATACCATGGGAGTAAATATCCAGAAGCTTTATGCTGCAGTGCTTGGAGCTATGGGATATGATAATGATTCTATCCAGGAAGAATTTCAGGCTGCAAAGGCTATGCAGAATCCAAATGGCAGCCCGACGCCGGCTCTCGACCAGTATAGCCGTGATCTGACACAGATGGCAGCGGAAGGCAGACTGGATCCGGTGGTAGGTCGTGAAAAAGAAATCAGCAGACTGATTCAGATCTTGAGCAGACGGACAAAGAATAATCCTTGTCTGGTAGGAGAACCTGGTGTTGGAAAGACTGCCATCGCAGAAGGTCTGGCTCAGCGGATCATTGCAGGAACCGTGCCGGATACGATTAAGGATAAAAGACTGGTGGTACTTGACTTGTCCGGAATGGTGGCTGGCAGCAAGTATCGGGGAGAGTTTGAGGAACGTATCCGCAAAGTGATAGATGAAGTGCGTGAAAATCAGGGGATTCTTCTTTTTATTGATGAACTTCATACGATCATCGGAGCCGGAGGGGCGGAAGGGGCACTGGATGCTTCTAATATCCTGAAACCATCTCTTTCCCGTGGAGAGCTGCAGATCATAGGAGCCACTACCCTGGAAGAGTACCGTAAATATATTGAGAAAGATGCCGCTCTGGAGCGCCGTTTCCAGCCGGTTACAGTGGAGGAGCCTTCAGAGGAGGAAGCATACGAAATCCTAAAGGGACTTCGCCCGTATTATGAAAAGCATCATAAAGTGGAAATATCAGACGAAGCGTTGGAGGCTGCAGTCAAAATGTCTGTCCGTTACATCAACGACCGGTTCCTTCCAGACAAGGCAATCGATCTGATCGATGAAGCTTCGTCAAAGGTTCAGTTGGCAGGCTATCAGGCATCTTCTGAGACTGAAGAATTAAGCCGTGAGATTCAGGAAATCCTTCAGGAAAAAGAAAGGGCGATCAAGACTGGTTATTTAAGTCTGGCAAAAGAGTGTCAGGAGAAGCAGAAAGCATTAGAAGCTAAATTAGAACAGCTTCGTGTAAAGGAAGAAAAAAAGAATCGTAAAAAGGCTGGAAAGGTAGATGAAAAGGCAGTAGCATCTATTGTGTCAGACTGGACAAAAATTCCGGTACAGAGATTAACAGAAGGTGAGACCAGACGTCTGGCCCAGCTGGAAAAAGAGCTGCATAAACGTGTGATCGGACAGGAAGAGGCAGTACATGCTGTTTCACAGGCTGTAAAGCGTGGCCGGGTGGGATTAAAAGATCCCAATCGTCCAATTGGTTCTTTCTTATTCCTTGGTCCTACTGGTGTTGGTAAGACTGAATTGTCCAAAGCATTGGCCCAGGCTGTATTTGGCAGTGAACAGGCTACGATCCGTGTGGATATGTCTGAATATATGGAGAAACACAGTGTCTCCAAGCTGATTGGTTCGCCCCCTGGATATGTAGGCTATGATGAGGGCGGCCAGCTTAGTGAAAAAGTACGCAGAAATCCGTACAGCGTTATTCTTTTCGATGAAATTGAAAAAGCACATCCAGATGTATTTAACATTCTTCTCCAGGTGCTGGATGATGGTCACATCACAGATGCCCATGGAAGAAAAGTGGATTTCAAACAGACAATTATCATCATGACGTCGAATGCAGGCGCTCAGGCAATCGTGGAGCCTAAACAGCTTGGTTTTATTTCCCAGAAAGATGAAAAGAAAGATTATGAGAAAATGAAATCTGGTGTTATGGAGGAAGTGCGCCGTCTGTTTAAGCCAGAGTTTCTAAACCGGATTGATGAGATCATGGTTTTCCATACTCTGAACAAAGAGGAAATCCGTAAGATCGTAATTCTGCTTCTGAAATCACTGGAGAAGCGGTGCGAGGAACAGATGGATATTCACCTGAATGTGACAAATTCCGCAGTAGACTATCTGGCAGAAGCTGGATTTGATGCCAAATACGGGGCAAGACCGCTTCGCAGGGCAATCCAGTCCAAGATAGAGGATCGTCTGGCAAATGAACTTCTGGAAGGAAAAATCAAACGAGGGGATTTTGTGCAGGTACAGTATAGAAATAAAGAAGTACGGTTTATTGTGAAAGAAAATCGTGATCTTTGAACACAAAGACACCTCACGGAATACAGTATGTGAACAGTAACCAGATTATATAAAATTACTATAAATTTTATGTTAGGTACTGGCAAAGAAAAAGGTTTTATTATATAATATGAACAATATCGGGGAACCGATGAAAAGGATCTGGTGGATATCGCTCCGCCGGAGAACATAACGAAAGAGTCTTAGGGAGGACAAGCATCATGGCAGTAGTAAAGGAACTGATCCGTACAGAGGAAAATGGTACCATCAGCTTTGGAGATTATGAGAAAAATCAGAAATCAAAGGTTTCAGATTATCCGCATCAGGGAGATATGTATAAAGTAAAGACATTCAAGGAGATCACCAAGCTGGAGCGCAATGGCATGTTCGTATATGAGTCCGTACCGGGTACCGCTGTATTTGGCCTTGCACAGGATGGAAGCCAGATGAGTTTCCGCGTAGAGGGCCCAGAGGATGCGCAGATCACTGTGGAGCTTGAAGCAGAAGCACAGTATGAAGTGTATCTGGATGGAGCAAGTACAGGCAGAATGGAGACCAACCTTGGCGGAAAGCTTTCTTTCAGCGTAGAGCTTGGAAATGGCTCTGCTGTTGATGTGAAAATTGTAAAATGCTAAAAAACAAAAAAATGGTATATTTTTGCCAGGAATGCGGCTACGAATCCGCGAAGTGGATGGGGCAGTGTCCTGGCTGTAAAGCATGGAATTCCTTTGTGGAAGAACCTGTATCCACAGGGAAGAAAGCAGCTGGTGGCGGTAAGGCCGCTTCCAGACAGCAGTCTGAACCGGTGATCCTGAAGGACATCAGTCTCAAGGAAGACGAGCGCCAGACGACAAAAATTGGAGAACTTGACAGAGTACTCGGGGGCGGCATTGTCCCCGGGTCTTTGGTTCTTGTGGGTGGAGATCCGGGTATCGGAAAGTCCACCCTTCTTTTACAGGTGTGCAGGAATCTGGCGGAGAATGGAAGTTCAGTCCTTTATATTTCCGGAGAGGAGTCTTTGCGCCAGATTAAGCTTCGTGCCAATCGTATTGGTACTTTTAATGAAAATCTTCAGCTCTTGTGTGAGACGAATCTGGATACGGTCCGTGAAGTGATGGAACGGAAGAAACCAGACGTAGCGATCATAGATTCTATCCAGACTATGTTCGATGAAGAAATCGGCTCTGCACCAGGAAGTGTTTCCCAGGTAAGAGAGTCCACAAATGTGCTGATGCAGATTGCAAAAGGTCTTGGAATCACGATTTTCATCGTTGGTCATGTTACCAAGGAGGGAAATGTGGCTGGACCAAGAGTACTGGAGCATATGGTAGATACTGTGCTTTATTTTGAAGGAGACAGACATGCTTCTTATCGGATTCTGCGCGCTGTAAAGAACCGATTTGGTTCTACTAACGAGATTGGCGTTTTTGAGATGCAGGAAACCGGTCTGGCAGAAGTGTCCAATCCATCAGAATATCTTTTGGATGGCAGACCGGAGAATGCCTCTGGCTGTGTGGTCGCTTGTTCTATGGAGGGAACCAGGCCAATTCTGGTAGAAATCCAGGCGCTGGTATGTGAGAGTAATTTCGGAATACCAAGGCGTACCGCAGTCGGAACAGATTTTAACAGGGTAAATCTTTTGATGGCGGTACTGGAGAAAAAAGTGGGCCTTCGTCTGGCGTCTTCTGATGCCTATGTGAACATTGCCGGTGGCATGAAAATGACAGAACCAGCGATCGATCTAGGTATCTGTCTGGCAATTGCATCCAGCATGAAAGATATTGTGATTCCAGATAAGCTTATGGCGTTTGGTGAGATCGGGCTTAGTGGTGAAGTACGTGCTGTAAGTATGGCAGGACAGAGAGTACAGGAAGCGAAGAAACTTGGCTTTAATACCGTGATCCTGCCAGAAGTATGCAAAAGCTCAGTGGAAAAAGCAGATGGAATGAAGCTGGTCTATGTGAGACAGATTCAGGATGCAATCCGATACATAATGGAAGCGTAATAAAATAGGTTTGCTTATGATGCAATTCTTCATAGTGCGTTTTATTTTGTCGGCATGGTGTATCCACTAAATGAATTTTTATACAAAAAAATATCAAATATTTTGTAAAAAGTGCTTGACGATTCCCTGCGACAGTGGTATAGTAAACTAGCTGTCGCAAGGAATTGCTTCTGAAATGCTGAAAAATAAATTAGTTTTCAGAAAATTTGAATTAACTATTGACAATCGACTGAACTTATGGTAAAGTAACCAAGTCGCTTGAACAGAACGACAGAAACAAACAACTTTAGATATGATCTTGAAAAACTCAAAAACTTTTGAAAAAAGTTCTTGACAAGCTTTGAAAGATATGATAAAGCAAACAAGCTGTCGCAAAGAGATGACAGCGAACAACCTTGATAACTAAACAGTGAAACACATACGATTCTCGAAAATTTCTTTATACAATTCATTTTCGAATGAAAACTTTTAAAACAGTAATGACGAGAGATAACTAAGCT
>JAQXQS010000011.1 GCA_029101305.1 Clostridia bacterium
ACAAAATCTTCCACAAATTGTGACGCACATCTTGCAGAAAGTCTTTTGGGCGGCATGCTCTAGGAAAGCTCGGCCTGGTTCAGATGAATCGTAATCTCCACAACAGCGCCATGGGGTGTCCCATTATAGCATCGGATGTTGGCGCGGTTCTGATAAATAAGGGAAAGCCGCTCCATACAGTTATAAATACCGGTTCCCAGAAGTTCGTTTTTTACATGGGATTTCTGGTATTCCCCGATAGCCTCCAGAATTTCAGGAGAGAAGCCTTCGCCCTGATCCTGTATACATATCTGAATCACAAATGGTTCAATCTGTGTAGCCTGAATGCGCAGCATAATCTGATCGTTTTCGTCCTGGCCGTATTTCAAACTGTTTCCAACAAAGCTTTCCAACAGAAACGGTGGAATCGGAACGATATCAATTCCATTTTCGCATTGGATTTCGTAGTTTAGTTTTCTTGGAAAACGGATTTTCTGGAGATTAAGAAAATTCTCAATATGCTCCAGCTCTTGCCCAAGATTTACATAACGGGATTCCACATTTACCACATAACGGTAATATTTGGAAAGAAGCCGGATGATCTTCCGTGTGGCTTCCACATCCCGGTTGCTGTAGGTATACAGCGTATTCAGGGAGTTCAGGATAAAATGAGGCTGGATTTGCTGGGAAAGATAACGCAGCTTGGTTTCGTTCTGCTCCAGCTCCTGCTGGTAGATCTGAATCTGCATATCTTTTAACTGTTCCATCATGTGATTGAACTCTGTTTCGATTTTCTGAAACTCCAGACTGGCTCCAGGCGTTGTCTGGATGCGGTGGTCGATATCGCCGCCCGCAATCTGCTCAATGCCTTGTGTCAGACCTTTCACCGGAGTAAGTACCCAATGGGAAATGGCAAGGATGACACATAAGATCAGTAACAGGGAAAGGATTACCACAGCAAGAAAATTATGGGAGTACCAGTGCTCGGAAAGGGAAAAATCAGTATCTCCTAATATTCTGACAATGTAAACTCCAGGGTGGAGTACCTGGCGGGAAAGGGTAACCTGGTTTTGTTCTTTCACAGTTGTTCCCAGTGTTTCCCTGGAAATTGAGGTTATATTCTGTCCCTGTGCTGGATGATTCTGCCTGGAAGTCAGTACATTTCCTACAAAATCGGTGAGCAGGTATCCTGTATTGTCGGTCTGGAAATTGCCGCTTTCATTCTGACAGATATAGGAAAGCAGTGCATCATAGGAAATCCAGGCGCCGAGACAATAGCCGTCTTTTGGGTAAAGCCAGTACAGATAGTAACCGTTTTCGGTGGAAATTGTATGCCAGAGCCTGGCAGCCGTTTTTGTTTCCTCATTTTGAGTCGTTGCATCTTTGATAACAGTAGTCATCTGCGGGTTTACCTGATCGTTGAGAAAAAGCTCCTGATCCGGATAATAAACGAAGATGTTCTCCATAAAAGGATAGATTTCCTTTATGGAAGAAAGCTGTTCTTTTATACTGATCACCAGGCTCCAATGCTTCTGGGTGTCTGACTGGGGAAAGGCGGTCAGCTGATGAAAACTGCTGTTGTTAATAGGAAGATATAAAAGGGTTTCTTCCAACAGGTCAAAAATATGATCCATGGAAGAGGCGTATAATGCAAGCTCGTCTTCAGCCTTGGTAATCTGCTGCTCCTGCCAAGTGTCACGGGTAGTACTACCATTCAGATAGACAATGAAAATAACAGGAAGGACGATCAGCAGGATGACGATGGTGATCTTGCCGGTAAGTGTCTGGATAAAATGTTTCATGGAAATCCTCATAAAATAGTGAGTTTATTTACTATGAAAGTCCTGGACGGTATGAGTAAATAAGGCGATAGCCCAGATTACGAATACAGTCGGCGATTGCGGGAGCACCAAAGACGCGGTACAATCGACTTTCATTTCTAGTGATGTCTACGTAAGAAGACATGTCCATTTAATTATAAAGGTATAGCAAAATAGAAAATCCGTCAATAGAAAGTCATAATTGGAAAGGTTTCAGTCACTTCCGTACATTATATAAAGAAGAAATTGCTGATAAGATAAAGGTAACAAAAGGAAATGGAATGTGTTTGCATTCTGGAGTTTTTTATGCGATGAAAAGGAGCGAGAGAGAATGAAAAAGTTAATTGTACTGGCTATGACAGGTTCTCTTCTTCTGACCGGAAATGCGGTAAACGTGCTGGCAGAAGAAAACGTTGAGACAGTAGAAGAGGGTGCAACCGAAGCGGACAATGCAGCAGACGAAACCAATGCAGATTCTAATGAGGCAGAAGCCACAGATGAGTCTTCTACAGACGGCATTTCAAAATACCGTGCCTGCGAGCATACCAACAGCTATAAGCTTGCTGAGGACAGCCACGAGGCAACTGACACAGAGGGCGGTCTCCGTCATTATGTGTGCAGCGAGTGCGGAGCGGAGTATTCCTATCAGACAGATCCGCTGGTGTATGATGTAAACCCGAAAACAGGTGAGCCGGCAGACCAGTCTGGTGCAAGCAATCCTCTTCTTCCGTCCTGGGAATATGTACCGGATGGAGAACCGCATGTATTCTGGTCAAGAGATGATGAAGAGTGGCGCGTATATCTTTATGGTTCCCATGATAAAGAGGGAAAAAGCATGTGCAGTGCCGAGCAGGTTCTGTGGTCTGCGCCGGTTTATGATTTAAGTGAATGGAGATATGAAGGGGTGATTCTGGACATTTCAGAAGGAAACACCTATGGCGGAAATATGCTGTTCGCACCGGATGCAGAATACGATGTAACTACAGATACTTATTACATGGTATCCAGCCAGGTATTTGACAATTCTGTACTTCGTTCTTCCACAAGCCCGGCAGGCCCATGGGATCCGGAACAGGCTCTTCTTACCATTCCGATCAAGAACAGCTATGATCCAAGTCTTTATATCGAAGATGGAACGATTTACATGGCAGTTTCCAATATGACCTCCGGCTATGCGGATAACGAAGAAATCAGTAAAATGGTAGAGGAAGACAACTATACAACTGGTATGAAGCATGTTGCGTCTATCTACAAACTGGATGGAAATGCAGATGATGGTTACGAAATTGCAGAGACAACCTGGTGCCCAACCGATGAGCGCGGTTACCTGCCGATTTTCGAAGGTCCATCCCTAACTGGATATGTGGATGAACTTGGTGCGTACGTCCTTCTTTATGTAAGCTATGAAGTTGGTGCTGACGGAGCATTCTATAATTCTGCTATTTCTTATGTATGGACAGATGACCTGATGAATGGAACCTGGCATTATGGCTCCAATGGAATTGATAATGATGTGGTAGGATATGACACAAGTGTGCTGGTCAGTGGAGATCACGGCAATGTGATTTCTGATACAAGTGGCCGTTATGTGAAGAATCAGGAAACCGGAGAGATGGAATTTACTGATTTTGCAACTTACATCAGTGGAAACAACCATGGTGGTATGGCAAAAGTAAATGGAAAATGGTATTTCTTCGGACATCGCCAGACGAATGCAAGCAATGCTTCTCGTCAGGCAATCGTAGGTCAGATCGGTGTTGGAACTGCTGAGGATGGAAGCCCTGTGATCACACCAATGGAATTTACCTCCTGTGGCGCAGCCGACAGCCTGGACGCATTTTCAACCTGGAATGCAAATGCTACAACCTATCTTCTTGAGGCAGAAGATCATGCGGCACCATCTACAGAAGCGAATAATGTACATAGTGACTGTCTGGCAAATGGGCCATACATTGTAGCAGACCGTGATCAGGAGGCTGTTCACACAACATGTGTTACCAACCTGAAAGATAATAACATTGTAGGTTATAAATATCTTGACTTTGGAGAAGCTGGAAATGTTGCCCTGAATCTGCTGGTATCCAAAACAGGAGACTGTGCAGATGGTACTGTTGATATTTATCTGGATGCACCGTCAGAGGACCAGGGTGGAACCCTTGCAGGAACAATGGAACTGACTGCTGACGCTGTAGAAAATGCAGAAAACAAAGAAGAGGGTTCTGACGGTTCCTCCTGGAGCTGGCTGAGCGCAGACTGCCAGCAGGAGATGTCAGGAGTACATGCAGTGTACTTTGTTTTCCATGGTGGAGACGGCAAAATGATCTGCAGCATGGATCAGTTTGGATTTGAGAGAAAGTAAAAGACACAGAAACACATTATGAAAAACTGAAGTATTTATAAAAAGGCATTGTGAAAGTTGTATACTTTCCCGATGCCTTTTTTGCTGTTGTACACTTTACAGCTAAAAATTGTTCAACGGAATCTTGTTTCGATTTTATGGCTTTGTACTATTTGCGATAAATTTATTACACTTTACGTCAAAAACACGCACATAAATTTCCGGATGTTATAATGACATCATAATATAGATCATGCTGTCTGCTGACTGGAAACGAAGAAAAAAGGCGGCAGCAGAGCAAAAACAATAAATGGAGGATAAAGGTATGAAAACAAAGCAGGCTGTAAATC
Source organism: Clostridia bacterium (assembly GCA_029101305.1). Classification (GTDB taxonomy): domain Bacteria; phylum Bacillota; class Clostridia; order Lachnospirales; family Lachnospiraceae; genus Blautia_A. The sequence continues at coordinate 4,488 of JAQXQS010000011.1, forward strand.
CGTACCTGCCAAGCTGGGAGTACGTGCCGGATGCGGAACCACATGTTGTGGATGGGCGTGTATACATATATGGTTCTCATGATCTTTTTAACGGCTTGAATTTCTGTCTGGGCGATTATGTATGCTGGTCAGCCCCGGTAGATGATCTGGGAAATTGGCACTATGAGGGCGTTATTTTTAAAAGAGAGCAGGATCCGGCGGCACCGCGTATTCGTCTCACCAATGGTCTGGCAGCCCCGGATATGATTCAGGGACCGGATGGAAGATTTTATCTTTACTACTTCATGGGCGGCACCAAGATGATTTCTGTAGCTGTCTGTGATAAGCCGGCTGGCAAATACGAATTCTATGGTTATGTAAAATATGCAGATGGCACACCGATTGGAAAGAAGGGAGAGCCGCTGCAGTTTGATCCTGGCATGTTCATGGATGATGATGGAAGGCTGTATCTTTACAGCGGATTCGCACTTCAGGGAAATCCACTTCTGCTGGATGGTTCCAAGCCTACCGAGCATGGTTCGATGTGCTTCGAGCTTGATCCTGCAGATATGCTTACTGTGAAAATGGGACCGAAATATATCGGAATCGCCAGTGAGAAGGAAGCACCGGGAACCTCTTATGAGGGACATCCATTCCTGGAAGCAAGCTCCATGCGTAAATTTAACGGAACCTATTATTTCATTTACAGTTCTTTAAACAGTCATGAGCTTTGCTATGCAACAAGTGACAACCCTACAGAAGGTTTTGAATTTGGCGGTGTTCTGGTCAGCAACGGAGACATCGGCCTTCCTGGAATCACTGATGTAAAGAATGCGAGAAACTGCACCGGAAATACCCACGGAAGTCTGATCGAGATCAACGGAAATTATTATGTCTTCTATCACAGACACAGTAACCGCAAGCAGTCCTCCCGTCAGGCCTGTGCAGAACGTATCCGCTTTGAGGATGGGAAATTCTATCAGGCTGAGATGACTTCCTGTGGTCTCAACGATGGCCCGTTAAAAGGCAAGGGCAATTATCCAGCATACATCGCATGTAATGTGTATGGCAAAAAAGGCACCCGTTTCCTCAGCATGATCAAGCATCCGAAGTCAGGTCACCCTTATCTTACCCAGGAGGGAAAAGACCGTGAGCAGGGACCAGACCAGTACGTTGCAAACGTATGTGACGGAGCTGTTATCGGATACAAATATTTTGATCTGAGAGAGACTTCCAAAGTGCGCATTAATATTAAGGGAAAAGCAACTGGAGTTGTATATGTAACGACAGAAGAAGGCGGCAAGCCAGTAGCACAGATCCAGGTAAAACCATGCAAAGAGCAGCATGGATACGGAGCTGACATCACCGGACTTGGGGAGAAGGAAGCACTGTATTTCAGCTTTAAGGGAACTGGCTCATTTGACTTTATGTCATTTGACCTGAAATAAAATACATGATTTCAGGGGCAAAATTTTTTGCCCCTGGCATTAATACATTGAATGAATTAGGAAAGAGAGTTTTAAATAAAAACCTCAGGAGGCGAAACACTTGAACATTACAAATTTTGCAAAAAAAATTGCGGAAAAGCCGGTTTTTAAAACCAGGATCAAATCTGACCAGGTGAAGATCCCGGAAATGATCATCGGTTATTTCCTGGCTCCTTTTTGTGCCATGTTTGCAAACTCCATTTTCGGTGCTTATCTGAACCGCTATTATGTGGATGTACTTGGCTGGACCAAATTCGGAGCATTTGCCACACTTCTGCCGATCGTATCCGTGATCTTCGTAGTTCTTGGAAACTTAATGATCGGACAGTGGATCGATAATACCAGAAGTACCCAGGGAAAAGCAAGACCGTATCTGATTCTTGCTGCTCCGATGCTGATCGTGGCGATCATTCTTATGTTTATGACGCCAACAAAGGGCAACAATGCTATTCAGATGATCTGGATTGCAGTGTCCTATAACCTGTACTATGCACTTGCATATCCATGCTTTTACTGTGCACACAGCTCCATGGTTTCCCTTTCCACCAGAAATTCCGAGAGCCGTGGACTTCTTGCAACACTGTCAAATGCGGCTATGGTTGCTTCCGCAGGAGTTGGAGCCAGCATTATCGTGCCGATCCTTCTTCAGAGCTTCCTGTTCGTGACAAAGGATGGCGGAATCGATGTGGATGCCAGCTATGCACACTGGAGAATCATTTCCATCGTGCTTTGCCTTGTAAGTGCATTCGGTTGTCTTCTGGAGTACTATTTTACAAGAGAGCGTATTACAGAAGAGACTATAGACCTGAATGTAAAAGAAGAGAAGCTTCCGCTAAAAAAACAGCTGGAAGGCTGTATTCATAACAAATACTGGTGGATCATCATTCTCTATTTCCTGATCTTCCAGTTTGGACAGCTGATCAAGAACAGCTCCATGAGTTTCTATGTAAGATGGATGTTTGACAGTGTAATTAGTTCCTCAAATCCGGAACAGACTTCCGGTGCGCTGATGTCTACACTTGGTCTGGTTGGTGGAATTCCTACTGCTGTTGGTATGGTGGTGGCATGGCCGATCGCCCGTAAGCTTGGTAAAAAAAGAGCCGTTGTTTCCGGCCTTTGCTTCTCTGTTGTTGGCGGACTTGTATGCTTCTTAAATGTCCACAGCTTCGGAATGGTTGCAGCAAGTATGGTACTGAAGGGAATCGGAAGTATTCCGGCTATGTATGTAACCATGGCACTTCTTTCTGATGTATTGGATCATCTGGAAGCGAAGAATGGTTTCAGAAGTGATGGTTTTACAATGTCTGTTTACAGCTCCATTATGGTAGGTCTTAGCGGACTTTGCATTGGTGTGCTGAACAGCCTTCTTACATTTGCAGGCTACAGCAATACTGGTATTGCATGCAATCCGCAGACTCTGGAGATTATTGACAATGTGGCAAATTACACAGGCCAGGTGGTATACCGTCAGATGGGCGGCGTAGAGCAGGTGCTTGCATTTGCATTCCTGGCAGCAGACGTGATCACATATGCGATTGTTATCATTCTTATGAGCCGTCTGGATGTGGAAAAGCACATTGAAGAGGATCAGAATACAATTAAGGAAAACCAGAAAAAAGCAGCGGAAAGAAAGTAAAAAAGTACGGTTGCAATCCAGAATTTTCATTAAAATATAATTGTTTCAGAACCTGTTTCCTGTTATACTATTACTATCTTTAGTTAGTGTAAGTGATTCCGGCCTTCTGGTGCAGCGTCACTGTACCGGGAGGCCGTTTTTCGTAATTTTAGCGGGGGATTTTGAATTATTGTGTGTCTGTTTTTATAGACTATAGATAACAACGATCAACAGGACGGGTGAGAAACAATTATGATAAGAATTGCGATTGTGGAAGATGACCGGCATGACCGGGAAGCATTGAAAAAGTGCCTGAACCGTTATGAAAAGGAGAACCAGGTGAAATTCTCTGTAACGGAATTTCAGGATGGAGAAGATATTGTGACGGATTACACTGCCAGCTATGACCTTATTATTCTGGATATTGAGATGACTTTTCTCAATGGAATGAAAGCTGCCCAGAAAATCCGTGAACTGGATACAAATGTGATCATTATTTTTATTACCAATATGCCCCAGTATGCCATTGAGGGGTATAAGGTAAATGCGCTGGATTATATTCTGAAGCCTATTTCCTATTTTTCATTTTCCGAGAGCATGGCGAGAGCTTTGACCCGGGTGAAAGCGCCGGAGAAAGAGTACATTACCATTGTGCTGAAAGGTGGAAAAAAGAAACTGGACGTGGCAAGGATCTGTTACGTGGAGGTTCAGGATCATGTGCTGATCTACCATACGCTGGACGGTGATTTTGAGACGAAGGGCACCATGCGGGATACGGACAATCAGTTTGATCCGAAGAAATATTTCCGGTGCAATCGTTGTTATCTGGTGAATCTGGAATTTGTAGAGACTTATCAGGGCAGCGATATCATGGTAAATGGCGATACCATTCAGGTAAGCAGGAGCAGACGTAAGCCGTTCCTGGATGCTTTGAATGAATACATGAATGAGGTGGGAAAATGAGTGGCACAGTAGTTAATACTCCAGGGTATTACTATGCGATTTCTTATTTTCTGTCTGCATTAGTGATCGTTGTAGTGGATGGCAGATGGAAAGAGCGGAATGCACTGTGGTATCTGTACAATGTGCTAGGGTTTGTCAGCATTTTCTGTGCAATGTTTTTTACGGATGGAATCAAGCAGATTTTCTTCATCCCGCTTATGCTTTGTGTTTTTGGACTTATGTTCTTTTATATAAAAATAGCCGGAGAGCTTTCTTGGCGTGAGACGGGCTTTTTCTGTGCGAAAGCATTTATTAGTGCGGAATTTGCTGCTTCCCTTTGCTGGCAGATCATATATTTTTACACAGGAGATTTCTCGATTTATGCGGCAGAGAAAGGGGAGACTGTTCAGATCATCTGGCGGGCTGTTCACATGTTTGTGATTTATGCAGTGCTTTATTCTCTGATCTATATGATCGAACGCTATTTGAAAAGGGATATAGAAGAGTTGCAGATCAGCAGACGGGAGATGTTTGTTGCATGTATTGTAACGGTTATTGTGTATAGTATCAGTAATCTCAGCTATGTAGATGCAAACAGTCTTTTCAGCGGCGGAACTGCTATGGATGTGTTCATTATCCGTACCCTGGCAGATCTTAGTGGAATGGCAGTGCTTTACGCATATCATATCCAGGTGAAGGAGATTCAGCTGCGCTTCGAGAAGGACACCCTCCGGAGCATTATGAATATGCAGTACAGCAATTACAAGCTTTCTAAGGAAAGCATTGACATTGTAAACCAGAAATACCACGATCTGAAGCATCAGATCAATCTGTTGAAGAGCGGCGCCGATTCTGAGAAATCCGGGGAATATCTGGAGCAGATGGAGCGTGAGATCAAGATTTATGAAACCCAGAATAAGACAGGAAATAAAGTTCTGGATACCATTCTCACAAGTAAAAGCATGCATTGCCAGAGACATGGTATCGAGCTGAAATTCATGGGAGAAGGACAGCTTCTGAATTTTATGGAAGATATGGATATCAGTGCCCTTTTTGGAAATATGCTGGACAATGCCATTGAGAGTGTTGTAAAGATCAAAGAGCGTGAGAAGCGTCTGATCGCACTCCACGTGATCCAGGATAAACAATTTATCCGCATCCGTACAGAGAATTACTGTGAGGAAAACGTCCAGTTCCAGGACGGACTTCCCATTACGACTAAGAAAGATAAACGATTCCATGGTTATGGAATGAAAAGTATGAAGAAAATTGTGGAGAAATATGGCGGTTCGGTTGTGGCAGATAAAAAGGACAACTGGTTTGAACTGAAAATATTGATCCCGATGAGACGATAATTTAGGAGGAAACAAAATGCCATCATACAGCATTATTGAAAATTTTGAAATACATAAAAATAACCGTTTTCTGGAAATTGCAGAGTCTTTGAAACCGGAGCTTCATCATAAAGAAATCCAGGCGGCCAAGGAAATCATGGTGGGGAAAGACCGCCAGATGAGAACAATCGTGACAGAGGAACATCCTATTGAACATCTGTACGAAAAATCCCTGAAGAGAAACGATACCGTGTATGTGGATTTCGGAGATCATGCAGTTGGCTATGTGACTCTGGAGCTTAGCAAAACAGGAAGTCACCAGGATGCGCCGGTTTATTTTTATCTGAAATTCGGGGAACGTCTGGAGGAAATGACAGATAAAACCGCTGATTACGATGGCTGGCTCAGCCGTGGATGGATCCAGGAGGAGTATATTCATGTGGATGTGCTTCCGGCGAAAGTGAAACTGCCAAGAAGATATTCTTTCCGCTACATGGAGCTTCGTGTGATCGATACCTCTGCCAAATTCCAGCTGAAAATTGATGGGGTTTCCTGTGATACAGTTTCTGCAGTTGATATGGATTCCGTAGAGAATATTGATTTCGGGGATCCGCTCCTGAATCAGATCGATCTGGTCAGCCGTAAGACCTTGAAAGAATGTATGCAGGATGTATTTGAAGATGGACCGAAGCGAGACCGCAGAATGTGGCTTGGAGATCTGAGACTTCAGGCAAGAGCCAATTATTATACATTTAAGAATTATGATCTTGCGAAACGCTGTATGTATATTTTTGCAGGATTACTTTTTAATGAGGGCAAATTGAGCGCCTGTGTATTTACAGAGCCGGAGCTTGAGCCAGATGATACTTATCTTCTTGACTATGCCCTGTTTTTCACATCTGTGCTTCTGGATTATTATGAGGCAACCGGCGATATGGAAACTTTGAAGGATCTGTATGATGTGGCAATAGACCAGATCCGCATCGCTATGACACAGCTGAATGAAAAAAATGTTGTAGAAGATCTGGGAGATGCATTCTGGTGCTTCCTGGACTGGGGAGATGGTCTGAATAAGCAGGCAGGCGCTACAGCAGTGCTGATCTATTGCATCCGTTACGGAATCCGTCTGGCGAAAATCCTGGATAAGCAGGATGATATCAAGTGGCTGGAGGAGAAGCAGGAAATGCTGAAGGAGGCTGCTGTAAAGGAATTCTGGGATGAGGAGCTTGGAATGTTTGTAAGTGGTTCGGACCGCCAGGTTTCCTGGGCAACACAGATCTGGATGATTCTTGCACGTGTATTTGATAAGGAAACCAACCGCAGGCTGATCCATCACGTGATGGAAGTGAATCCGCGAATCCGTATGGTAACACCTTATATGTATCATCACTATATCGATGCTCTGATCCGTTGTGATGAGAAAGAACTAGCACTTGAGGAAATGAAACGCTACTGGGGTGAGATGATCCATGACGGCGCGGATACTTTCTGGGAACTTTATAATCCTTATAACAGGGAAGAATCTCCATATGGTTCCAGTATGGTAAATAGTTATTGCCATGCATGGAGCTGCACACCGACTTATTTCCTTAGAAAATTTTATATGAATAATGAGAAATAATCGATGATGATTGAAAAAACAGCCCCACTATAAGCGGGGCTGTTTTGTAATCAACAATATGATCATTTCTTGGATTTCTTAGATTTCTTACTTTCATTCTGGGCTGCCTGAGCTTCCTCGGCAGATTTCTTAAAGCGGGCAAAGAAGCCTTTTTTCTTCTTAACCGGAGCGTCCAGGTTACCACGGATCCCTTTCACACCTACTATGTAAAGACCACTTACTTCAGCCTTGATCTCTTTCTTCACAGGGATAAGGTCGAATACCTTTTCATCTGCAATAAGGATGGAAATCTTCGGACCAACCTTCGCCTTAACGATCGGAAGCTTGGAACGACGGAGAAGCTTAGGAGTCTGGTCGATGACCATCTGTGGGAGACCTGATTCCTTAAGTGGCATTCTCTTCTTATCAATAACGAGCATGGAAACGGTCTGTTTACTTGCCTCGATCTGTGCCTGCTGTTCTTCCTGTTTCTTCTGGGTCTTCTTACCAAAGAAATATAAACCAACCAGTAATCCGATGAGGATTACGAGAATCACCAGAAGGACGATTGTTACTGGATGCATACTTATCCTCCTACCATATAAAGTTTCTTGTTATTACATAAAAAGTATTTTAACATCATTTTTCTGAAAAGGCAATTATAATTAGAAAATATTAACACCGGATAATTGTAAAGGAGAGGTGGTAATTAAAAGGAAATTCATGTATAATGAAATCTGCTGATTACAAAATGGATAAGATTATCTGATATGGTTAAAATAATAAAGCTGGCAATACTTTATGAGGGGAACTAACAGATAAGGAGTTATACGATATGAAGAAATCTGATACAGAGCAGCAGGAAAAGGCTCTGGAAGAGGAGAAAGTTCCCAAGGAAAAAATAGCAGAGGAACTTGATGGGGAATTACAGGAGCAGGAAGAAAGCCGCAGGGAAGAAGCGTATTACGAAGAGCGCAGGCGCCTGAGGCACGAACGGAATCTGAAAAGAAAGAAGAGGCAGATACGGAACCGTAATCTGGCTCTTCTTATTACTGCGCTATTGGTAGCCGGGTGTGCTGGATATTATTTCAGAGACCAGCTTGGTCTGCAGGAGAAAGCGGAGATACTGATCGCCAGGGCGAAGGAACTGTTTCCAGAGGAAAGTGAAGAGAAAACGGCTTCTGGCGGCAGAGCAGATGGAACTACGACAGAAGACAACGGAACCGAAATCGAAAAAGAGGAAAACCAAGGGGAAGCTTCCGGAAATCAGGAACAGTCCCAGCAGGAGGTAACCCAGACTGCAGCAAAGGATGTAAACGGCGTGATGCCGCAGGCAGCGGCCGCCGGAGCCGGCATCATCAGAAGACAGATCCGCCATGAGAAGAAGGTTCTGACCACAGCGAAGGAGAAGGCAGCCCAGTACGATTATGATGGAGCTATCAGTCTTCTTCAAAAGGACAATGCATATGTGAGAAATGTGCATTTCCAGAATGCAGTACAGAAATTCCAGGAGACAAAGGATAATTGCGTGGCCTGGTCTCCGGAACAGGTGACCCATATCTTTTACCATTCCCTGATCGTGGATACCTCCAAGGCATTTGATGGAGACTATAAGACCGATGGTTATAACCAGGTTATGACCACTATGGACGAGTTTAATAAAATTACCCAGACCATGTATGACGAAGGGTATGTGATGGTAAATCTTTATGACCTTGCAGGGCTGGATGAGAATGGAAATATGAAGGCGAAGCAGGTTTATCTGCCGAAGGGAAAGACGCCTTTTGTCTTGTCCCAGGATGATGTGTGTTATTACCATTCCCAGGATGGGGACGGCATTGCGACGAAACTTGTAGTGGATGAAGAGGGAAAAGTACGGAATGAATATGTACAGGATGATGGAAGCACGGTTGTGGGAGATTATGACGTGGTACCTCTGATCGACCGGTTTGTAGAAGCCCATCCGGATTTTTCCTATCATGGACATAAGGGAATCGTGGCACTTACCGGCTATAACGGGATACTTGGATACCGGACCGATATCAGTTACCAGACAAGGCCGGATGATCTGAATGATGATAAGAAGGCATGGCTTGAAGCCCATGCGGATTTTGACCTGGAGACAGAGCGTACCGGAGCGAAGAAAGTTGCAGATGCCATGAAGGCAGAGGGATGGACTTTTGCAAGCCATACATGGGGGCATAAGAATATGTCCACGGTTTCCATGGAGCGCCTGGAGACAGATACCCAGAATTTTAAGGAAAATGTGGATCCGCTTATTGGGGGTACAGATATCATTATTTTTGCTTTTGGCGCTGACATCAATCAGGGCGGCGAATATACAGGGGATGAGAAATTCCAGTATCTGAAATCCCAGGGATATGATTATTATTGTAATGTAGACTCTAACAGGTATTTCGTGCAGATTACAGACAAATATTTCAGGATGGGACGTAGAAATGTAGATGGGTACCGGATGTATTATAATCCGGATCTTCTTGCTGATCTGTTTGATGCAGGTGAGGTATTTGATTCGTCCAGACCGACACCGGTACCGCCTATGAATGGTGGTTGATACCTTTCTTAAGAAAAGAATGGATGGAATTGCATCAGTAGGCTTCCTTTTTGGAAGAAAATATGATATTTTATATAAGAGTAACTGAAGGGAGTATGAGATGAAAAGAAAAGCATATTTAGCAGCATTGGTAATGTGTATGGCACTTGCCGTAAATGGCTGCGGAAGTGATAAAGAAACAAGTACTGGAAGTGATAACACTGCAACCGAACAGCAGACCACAGAAGATGCAAATACAGAGGATACAGCCGTTTCTTACACAGATTCCACAGGTGCTACACGCCTTGTTTCCGTGGATAATGTGGAGAAATATATCACGATCGCGGAGTATAAGGGGATAACTCTTGATAATTCGGTACAGGAAGTGACAGATGAAGATATAGATAACCGTGTTTCAGAGAACCTGAAGGACAAATCTGTAGAAGTGACAGATGAGAATGCTACTGTACAGAATGGAGATACGGCTACGATCAATTTTGTGGGAACGAAAGATGGAGAGGCATTTGAAGGCGGTACTGGCAATAATTACGATCTTGTAATTGGAAGTGGAACCATGATCCCTGGATTCGAAGAGGGAATTGTGGGAATGAAAAAAGGCGAGACCAAGGATGTGCCGGTTACTTTCCCGGAGAGCTACAGAAGCACAGAGCTTGCTGGCCAGGATGCGGTGTTCCAGATTACAGTGCAGAGCTTTAAGAGACCACCGGAACTGACAGACGACTGGGTGGCTGAGAATACAGATTATAAGACAATTGACGAGTATAAGGCTTCTGTTCGTACACAGCTTGAGCAGGAAGCCCAGGATCAGGCAGATAGCAGTCTGCGCAGTACAGCGTGGACTACGATCTTTACCAATTCTGAGGTTATGGAATATCCGGAGAAAGATGTGGAAGAAGCGGCTAAAACCTTCAGAAAACAAGCAGAGGCTTATGCGAAACAGGGAAATATGGAACTCAAGGACTTTGTAGAGTCACAGGGTGTTTCCATGGATGATTTCGAAGCACAATGTCAGCAGTATGCACAGGCGAAAGTGAAGCAGGATCTGATCATTCAGGGAATTATGGATGCGGAAGGAATGACTCTGGAGGATGATGAGAGCCTTGCAATCCAGAACCAGCTGGTAGAGCAGTATGCTTCCGGAGACCTGGCAACCCTGATCGATACTTATGGCCAGGTTGCGGTAGACGAGAGTATCGGACTTATGAGAGTACAGGATTTTATCATTGCAAACGCAAATTATGACCAGACTGTTGCAGGAGATGCTTCCGCTGAGGCAGATGCGGCAGCTGCAGATGCAGATGGTCAGAGTGCGGACAGTGAAGACACAGCCGCTGATACAACTGCAGACAATCAGGCTGGGCAGGATACAAATACAGAGAATTGATCCCAGGAGGGACGATAGAATCATGATTATTAGAAGTGGTGAAGTATTCCAGGAAGATGGAAGCTTTAAGATCCAGGATTTATATGTTGAGAATCATAAGCTGGTGGCTTCCATGGATGAGATTACAGATAAGACAACTGTAGATGCAACGGGACTAAAAGTGATTCCAGGACTGGTAGATATTCACAGTCATGGGGCATTCGGACATGATTTTTCAGATGCAGATCCGGAAGGTCTGAAGATTATACTGAAATATGAGAAGGCTCACGGAATTACATCTTACTGCCCTACATCCATGACGTTGCCGGCAGAAGAACTGAAAGATATTTTTTCCACTATTAAGACAGTGGGGGAAGTGAAAGATGGTGCCACTGTCAGAGGAATCAATATGGAGGGACCCTTTCTGGATCCTAAGAAAAAGGGTGCCCATGTAGAAGAATATATCCGTAAAGCGGATGCCGGATTTTTCAGGGAACTCAACGAATACTCTGGAAATATGGTGAAGCTTGTAACTCTTGCCCCTAATATGGAAGGGGCAATGGAGTTCATAGATGAAGTACATAATGAGGTGTGCATTTCCCTGGGACACACCAGTGCAGATTATGACATTGCAGCAGAAGCAATGAGAAGAGGGGCACATCATGTGACTCATCTGTATAATGCCATGCAGCCGCTGGCACATAGGGCACCGGGACTTATCGGAGCTGCTTCCGATGATGAACAGTGTATGGTGGAAATGATCTGTGACGGAATTCATATTCATCCGTCTGTGATCCGGGCTACATTCCGGATGTTCGGCCCGGAAAGAATCGTACTGATCAGTGATTCCATGATGGCTACCGGAATGGAGAATGGAACTTATCAGCTGGGGGGACAGGAAGTCACCATGAAAGACTGTAAGGCTACTTTGAAAGATGGTACGATTGCAGGGTCTGCAACGAACCTGTATGACTGCATGCGTAAAGTGGTTTCTTTTGGTGTGCCGATGAAGGAGGCAATCTGGGCGGCTACGCGTAATCCGGCGAAAAGTATAGGAATTTATGATGCAGTAGGTTCTCTTTCCGTGGGAAAGGAAGCGGATATTCTTCTTGTAACAGATGATCTGGAGTTGAAGAAAGTATTATAATAATATGTGCCAGAGCTTGTCTGGAAAAATTTTTCAGCGAAATATGCTATTGTAAGCGTAACTCGTTTTACGGGCTTTGGCTGGGTAACTATGGATAAAGAGGGAATATAAATGGATAGAAGGGTATTGCGCGAGAGGATGCGCAGAAAACAGCGCCAGATACGGAGAAGGAAGATTATCAAGCTAGTCACCTATGTTGTTGCGTTGGTGCTGGCGGTAATATTTGTGATACGCGGCGTGATTTTCCCAATTGTAAGCCGGATTGGAGGGAAGAGCACCGGGGAGTCACAGCAGGTACAAGCCGATGCAGATACAACTGGGAACAGTGGTGGAAGTTCCAATGAGGCACTACGACAGCCATTGAAGGGACAGAGTGATGTTACGAAAGTTGCGTCTCTGACTCCTGGATGGCATGAGGATGATAATGGACGCTGGTATCAGAACGCAGACGGTACATATTATGCAAATGGTTTTGCACAGGTTGATGGTGTAGAATATTCATTTGATGAAAATGGATATATGCAGACCGGATGGGTTACAAAGGGCTCAAAGGACTATTATTTCAATGATGACGGATCCTATAATGAAGAAAAGAAGCGTCCTATGATCGCTCTTACGTTTGATGATGGACCAGGGGAGTACACATCTGAACTTCTGGACTGTCTGGAAGAGAATAATGCCCATGCTACGTTTTTTATGCTGGGACAGAATGTTGAACTTTATCCGGATGAAGTGAAGCGTATGGTGGAGCTTGGTTGTGAGATCGGCAACCATTCCTGGGATCATGCCAATATGTTTGAACTGGATATTGACAGTGTGGTGAAGCAGTTTAGTGACGCAGACCAGGCGCTGATCAATGCATGTGGCCAGGCATCTACCGTAGTCAGGGCTCCTTATGGAAATGCCAATGAAGATATTATGGCAGCTGTAGGCAAGCCGTTCTTTATGTGGTCCTTGGATTCCCTTGACTGGAAATATAAAGATGTGGATCTGGATTATAAGTCCATTATGGAAGACAACAGCAGTGTTATCAAGGATGGAACCATCATTCTGATGCACGATATTCATGAGCCATCTGTAAAAGCAGCTGAGAGAATCATTCCGGAGCTTATCAGCATGGGGTACAAGCTGGTTACAGTCAGTGAAATGGCAGAAGCTAAGAACGTTACCCTTCAGGTAGCATCATATAATAACTTCTGGCAGGATATCCTGGACTCAGGACAGGTACCGGGATATGCCGGAAACAGTTCTTCTGATGCCTCTTCTGAAAACGGATCCGACAGCAGCGGTTCAGAGGATTCTTCAGGCGACAGCCAAGGAGAAGATTTCAGTGATGGCTCCGGTGATGAAGGCGACAGCAGTGAAAATGATGGATACACGGATGGCAGCGAAGACAGCGAGGGCGATTTCAGCAGCGATTCGGAAGGATGACACCTGATAATATAATTTGATGGGATAAGATACGTCTGTACTTAAGAAATATGAAAAGTACAGGCGTATTTTTTTACAGTAATAATTGATTTGCAGACTTGTTTTTTTATGAATAATAGACAAATTTGTGGTGGTATGGGTGGAAAGAGTATGCTATAATGTGCATAAGAAATTGAAAGTTTAGGGAGGTAGCTTTCTGATGGGAGAGAAATTACAGTTTACAGAGCTTGACCAGTATCTGTTTGGTCAGGGAACCCATTATGATATTTACAGGAAGCTTGGTGCACATCCGGTGAAAGATGGGGATGAAGAAGGCGTTTATTTTGCAGTATGGGCACCGAATGCACAGGCTGTTTCCGTAATCGGCGAGTTTAACAATTGGGATGAAGAAGCTGACCAGATGACAAAGGTTGGACCCATTGGTGTTTTTGAGACCTTTGTCCCGAAAGCGAAGATTGGTCAGCTGTATAAATTTTTCATTATCGGAATAAACGGAGAGCATATTTATAAAGCAGATCCTTACGCAAATGAAGCAGAGCTGCGCCCGGGAACCGCCTCCAGGATCACTGACATCAGGGATTATAAATGGAAAGACGGTACCTGGATGAAGAACCGGCAGAAATTTGACGAGACGAAAGATGCCATGGCTATCTATGAAGTACATCCAGGTTCCTGGATGAAGCACCCGGCGACGGAGGAGAATGAAAAAGGCTTTTACAATTACAGAGAGCTTGCAGTAAAGCTTGCCCAGTATGTGAAGGATATGGGCTATACACATGTGGAACTGATGGGAATCGCGGAGCACCCATTTGACGGATCCTGGGGCTATCAGGTTACCGGTTATTATGCTCCTACCTCCCGTTACGGAACTCCACAGGATTTTAAATATATGGTAGATTATCTTCACAGACAGAAGATCGGAGTCATTCTGGACTGGGTGCCGGCACATTTCCCGAAGGATGCGCATGGCCTGGTGAATTTTGATGGAACGGCTGTTTATGAGCATGCAGATCCCAGACAGGGAGAGCATCCGGACTGGGGAACCAAGATCTACAATTATGGCAGACCGGAGGTCAAGAATTTTCTGATTGCCAATGCTTTGTTCTGGATTGAGGAATGTCATGTGGATGGTCTTCGTGTTGATGCAGTTGCATCCATGTTGTATCTGGATTATGGCAAAAATGATGGACAGTGGGTTGCCAATAAATATGGTGGAAACCAGAATCTGGAAGCGATTGAATTCTTCAAGCATCTGAATACCGTTGTCCTTGGAAGAAACCATGGAACTGTGATGATCGCAGAGGAATCTACTGCGTGGCCGAAGGTGACTGGAAAGGCTGAGGATGATGGCCTTGGATTTTCCCTGAAGTGGAATATGGGCTGGATGAATGACTTCCTGGAGTATATGAAGCTGGATCCTTATTTCCGTAAATTTAACCATAATAAGATGACCTTTTCCATGACTTATGCGTATAGCGAGAAGTATGTGCTGGTGATTTCCCATGATGAGGTGGTTCATCTGAAGAAGTCCATGCTGGAGAAAATGCCAGGAGAGCCAGATGATAAGTTCCGGAATCTGAAAGCAGCATATACATTTATGTTCTGTCATCCTGGAAAGAAGCTTTTGTTCATGGGACAGGAGTTTGGCCAGCTCCGTGAATGGAGTGAGGAGCGGGAGCTTGACTGGTTCCTTCTCGGAGAAGAGAAGCATCGTGACCTGAAGGATTTTGTGCAGGCACTTCTTAAGATGTACCGCAAATATCCGGCACTTTACGGAATGGACAATGACCCATCCGGATTTGAGTGGATCAATGCAGACGACGGAGACAGAAGTATCTATAGCTTTGTGAGAAAGTCACCTACTGGGCGGAATAATCTTCTGGTAGTATGTAATTTTACACCTGTAGACCGGCCGGATTACCGCGTAGGGGTTCCGAAGAAGAAGCAATATACACTGGTTCTGGACGAGAATGGATCAAGTGCAAAGAAGGTATTTAAAGCAGAAAAAAGTGATTGCGACAATCGGCCGTTTTCTTTTGCGTATCCGCTTCCTGCTTATGGAGTGGCGGTTTTCCAGTACTAGAGCATGTTAAAAGGCTTTTTGTAAGCTGTGCGTTGGAATCTGCACGCTCCGCTTTACGGTATACTGGATTTTTCTGTATGAAAAATGCCGAAAGAACGAGGAGAAACAAGGTCCTGTTTGTGACTGTTGGGGATTTTTCTCAGAAGGTCAAAAATTTGTTGATATTTGGGAAAAGTTGCGCTATAATGAGCCCGAACGAAAAGAAATGGAAAAAGTTGTACATGTTGAAAGGAGAATATTGACATGAAGGTATCTAATATTAAAGACATTCAGAAATTTTTTGATGTAGTAGACAGCTGCGCTGGTAAAGTAGAGCTGGTAACTGGTGAAGGTGACAGACTGAACCTGAAATCTAAATTATCACAGTATGTATCTCTTGCAAACATCTTCTCTAACGGTGAGATTCCGGAACTTGAGATCGTTGCATATGAGAAAGAAGATATTGATAAACTTATGCACTTCATGATCAACGGCTGATCTGCATAAATCTGTGAAATCAGGATAATATATCAGGGGGATGTGACATAGTCATGTCCCCTTTTCTAACAGTAAGGAACCAGGGGGTATATGTGCTTCCTGGTCATAGCATTTTGTGCAAAAATAGAAAGGGGAAATATAAAATGGTAAAGATTGACATTATTTCCGGTTTTCTTGGAGCCGGTCAGACAACTCTTATTAAGAAACTTCTGAAAGAAGCTTTTGCAGGTGAGCAGGTAGTGCTTATCGAGAATGAGTTTGGTGAGATCGGCATTGATGGTGGTTTCCTGAAGGATGCTGGAATTGAAATCCGTGAGATGAATTCCGGATGTATCTGCTGCTCTCTGGTTGGCGATTTCGGTGCTTCCCTGAAGGAAGTTGTAGAGAAATACCATCCGGACCGCATCCTGATCGAGCCATCCGGTGTAGGCAAGCTTTCTGACGTTATCAAGGCTGTACAGGGAGTAGAAGAGGATGTTGATATCCAGCTGAACAGCTATACAACTGTTGTAGATGCGAAGAAATGCAAAATGTACATGAGAAACTTTGGCGAATTTTTCGATAACCAGGTACAGTATGCCGGTGCCATTATCATGAGCCGTACGGATATTGTAGATGAGAAGAAGGCAATGGAGTCCATGGAGCTTCTTCGTTCTATTAATGAGAAGGCTGCAATCATCACTACCCCTATTGAGAAGCTTGATGGAAAGAAAATCCTGGAGGTTATGGAGCATCCGGTATCCTTAGCTGACGAGCTGCTGGAAGAAGAGCATGAGCATCATCATCACCATCACCACGACCATGACGATGAGTGCGGTTGCGGACATGACCATGATCATGAGCACCACCATCACGACCACGATGAGGAATGCGGTTGCGGACATGACCATGAGCATGAGCACCACCATCACGACCACGATGAGGAATGCGGTTGCGGACATGACCATGATCACGAGCACCACCATCACGACCACGACGAGGAATGCGGTTGCGGACATGACCATGAGCATGAGCACCACCATCACGACCATGATGATGAGTGTGGCTGCGGACATCACCATGACCATCACCATCATCATGCAGACGAAGTATTTACCAGCTGGGGACGTGAGACGATTAAGAAATTTACAAGAGAAGGCCTTGAGAAGATGCTTGAGAGCCTTTCTGCTTCAGAGGAATATGGCGTGATCCTCCGTGCGAAGGGAATGCTTCCGGCAGAGGACGGAACCTGGATTTACTTTGATATGGTTCCGGAAGAAACTGAGATCAGGGAAGGATCTCCGGAATATACCGGACGTCTTTGCGTGATCGGTTCCAAACTGAACGAGGACAAGCTGGCAGAGTTGTTCGGCGTAGCCTAAAAAGGAGGTTTCTGTAACATGGACGAAATTACAGTACCGATTTATCTCATTACCGGTTTCCTGGAAAGCGGCAAGACCTCATTCCTCAGCTTTACCCTCCAGCAGGATTACTTCCGTACAGAGGGTAAGACACTTCTCATTCTCTGCGAAGAGGGCGAAGAAGAGTATGATGAGGAAGCTCTTGCAAAAGATAATGTTGTAGTAGAGGTTATTGAGAAAGAGGAAGACTTCACACCAGAGCGCCTGCAGGCGCTGGATATCATCCATCAGCCGGAGCGTGTAGTCATGGAATATAATGGAATGTGGCTGGTAAGCAAGTTTGAAGAAATGAAAGCCCCGGCAGGCTGGGGAATCGAACAGCACATTACCTGTGTTGACGCCAGCACTTTCCAGGTATATATGCAGAATATGAAATCCCTTTTCATGGATATGGTCCGCAATGCAGACATGGTTGTATTTAACCGTTGCAGGAAAGAATATCCTCTTGCGAACTTCCGCAGAAGCATTAAGGTTGTAAATCCAAGTGCTGAGGTTATTTTTGAGGACGAAGAAGGAGAGATGACAGATATTTTTGCAGACCAGATGCCATTTGACCTGGATGCTGATATCGTAGACATCCCGCCGGAGGATTACGGAATCTGGTTTGTAGATGCTATGGATCACCCGGACCGTTATGTGGGAAAAACCCTTCGCTTCAAGGCACGTGCAAGACGCCCGAGAGGAATGGGAAGCAAGTTCTTTATTCCGGGACGTACTGCCATGACTTGTTGTGCAGATGACACTTCTTTCCTTGGATATATCTGTAAAAGTGCTTATGCACCAAAGCTGAAGCCAGGTGAGTGGGTAGAAGTTACGGCCAAGGTAGCATTTGAGAACCGCTCAGAGTACCAGGGAGAGGGAATTGTTCTCTATGCAGAGAATGTGACCCCATGTGAGCCCCTGGCTGACGAGATGGTTTATTTTAACTGATGATCGTGCTGCCGGCAGGTTGACTGCCGGCAACGTGTTGTTTGAATATAAGGATTATAATATATGTATTTAGTTGTTGGACTGGGAAACCCAGGGAAGCAATATGAGGCGACCCGCCACAATATGGGTTTTGACACTATTGACGTGCTTGTGGAGCGTCATAAAATCCCACAGGGAGGCGTAAAATTTAATGCCATGTACGGCTCCGGTATCATCGGTGGGGAAAAGGTTATGTTCATGAAGCCACTGTCCTTTATGAATTTAAGTGGCGGTCCGGTGCAGGAGATGGCGGCCTATTTCAAAATTGATCCGGAGAGTGAACTGATCATCATCCAGGATGATATTGATCTGGAGCCGGGACAGCTGCGTATCCGCAAGCAGGGCAGTGCTGGTGGCCATAATGGACTAAAAGATATTATCAGCAGACTGGGCACCCAGAAATTTATGCGTGTAAAGATAGGCGTGGGAGCAAAACCAAAGGGATGGGATCTTGCAGACCATGTGCTTGGCCGCTTTTCACCAGATGACCGGAAACTTGTGGACGAAGCAATCGAGCTTGCCGCAGATGCAGTAGAAAAAATTATAACAGATGGCCCGGATGCGGCCATGAATGAATACAACCGAAAGAAGTCCAGTTAATAAGCTGGGCTTCTTTTTCCCCTTACTGAGTGATAAAGGGAGAAGCTGATCAAAAAGAGATAGACAGCTGTTCTATGGAAATATAGCGATAAAGGAGGAAAGCCATGCTTTCATTTATCCAGCCCCTTAATGGAATGGTGGAATTTGAAGAAATAGAAAAAAGTCTGGAGAAGAACCAGGGAATCGTTCAGATCACAGGCTGTCTGGAATCCCAGAAGGCACACCTGATACATGGGCTTTCCGGTAAAGCTTCCATGCGGCTTGTAATCGCAGGGGACGAGCGGCAGGCCAAGGAAATTTATGAAGATCTGCGCTTTTATGATAAAAATACCATGTTTTATCCTGCCAAGGATCTTTTGTTTTTCCAGGCGGATATCCAGGGAAATCTGCTGATCCGCCAGAGGATGTGCGTGGTAAAGGCACTTCTGGAACAGGAAGAGCTTACGGTTGTTACAAGCATTGACGGATGTATGGATTATCTGATGCCTCTGGAAGAAATCGGCAAAAGAGTGCTCCACTTTTATGCTGACAGTGTGATCAATATGGATGTGTTGAAAAATACACTGGTGCAGCTTGGCTATGAGCGTGTAGGCCAGGTAGAAATGCCAGGCCAGTTTTCCGTGCGAGGGGGCATTGTAGACATTTACTGTCTTACAGAAGAGAACCCCTGGAGAATTGAGCTGTGGGGAGATGAGGTGGATTCCATCCGAAGCTTTGACGCAGAAAGCCAGAGATCCCTGGAAAACCTGGATGAAATCGCCATCTATCCGGCGGTGGAATGGACCAATGGCAAGAAGATGGTCTCCTTTGCAGATTATTTTCCAAGGGAAAAAATGCTTTTGTTCCTGGATGAACCAAATCGTATTCTGGAAAACGGAATGGGTGTGGAGGAAGAGTATGAGCAGAGCCGTATGCACAGAGAGGAAAAAGGAGAACAGGATCTTCCCGTACAGTGGCTTTGTCAGTTTGCCAAGGTCCAGAAGGAACTGAACAAGTGCCGTGCGGTGTCCTTGTCTGCTCTGGAACCAAGAGGTGTGGAGTGGAACTTTGCACCGGAGAAATATAATCTGACGGTGCAGAGCGTAACCTCTTATAACAGCAGTTTCGAGCTTCTGGTAGAGGATCTGAAGAAATACAAGAAAAAGGGATATCAGATCATTCTGCTGTCCGGTTCCAGGACAAGGGCAGAGCGTCTGGCGAAGGATCTCCAGGAGAATGAACTGAACGCCTTTTACGGTTCTGATTATGACCGTGTGATAAATGCAGGGGAGATCATGGTTCTGTACGGACATGCCCGGAAGGGATTTGAGTATCCACTGATCAAATTTGCAGTTATTACAGAGTCTGATATTTTCGGCCAGGAACAGAAAAAAAAGAAAAAGAAGAAAACCTATAATGGCAAGCGAATCCAGGATTTTGCCGAGCTGTCCATCGGTGATTATGTGGTGCATGAGAAACATGGACTTGGAATTTACCGTGGAATTGAAAAAGTAGAAGTAGACAAGGTGGTAAAGGATTATATCAAGATTGAATACCGTGACGGCAGCAATCTGTATATTCTGGCAACCCAGCTGGATCTTCTGCAGAAATATTCCGGTGCAGATACGGCGAAAACTCCGAAACTGAACAAGCTTGGTACCCAGGAATGGAACAGAACCAAATCCAAGGTAAAAGGTGCGGTCAGAAATATTGCAAAAGAGTTGGTGGAGCTTTACGCCGTACGCCAGGAAAAGGAAGGGTATGTATGCGGTCCGGATACAGTATGGCAGCGGGAATTCGAGGAAATGTTCCCGTATGAAGAGACGGAAGACCAGCTGAATGCCATCGAAGATACGAAGCATGACATGGAGAGCACCAAGATCATGGACCGGCTCATATGCGGGGATGTAGGATATGGCAAGACGGAGGTTGCCCTTCGTGCTGCTTTTAAAGAAGTACAGGAGAGCAGGCAGGTTGTCTATCTTGTGCCCACCACCATTCTGGCACAGCAGGTATATAACACCTTTGTCCAGAGAATGAAGGAATTTCCGGTGCGTGTAGATCTGCTCTGCCGTTTCCGTACTCCTGCCCAGCAGAAAAAGACCATCCAGGATCTGAAAAAAGGACAGGTGGATATTGTGATCGGTACACACCGGGTCCTTTCCAAGGATGTGGAATACAAAAATCTGGGTCTTCTGATCATTGATGAAGAGCAGCGTTTTGGTGTTACCCACAAGGAGAAAATCAAACAGCTGAAAAAAGATATTGATGTCCTAACCCTGACTGCGACTCCCATACCGCGAACCCTTCATATGAGTATGATCGGAATCCGTGACATGAGTGTGCTGGAGGAGCCCCCTATTGACCGTATGCCGATTCAGACTTATGTGATGGAATACGATGAGGAGACGGTCCGGGAAGCTATCGGAAGAGAGCTTAGACGAGGCGGCCAGGTTTATTACGTTTATAACCGTGTCACGGACATTGATGAGGTGGCTCTTCGGATTTCCAGGCTGGTGCCGGATGCAAGAGTGGATTTTGCCCATGGACAGATGAGTGAGAGAGAATTGGAACGGGTTATGTATGACTTTATCAATGGGGATATTGATGTGCTGGTTTCCACCACCATTATTGAAACCGGGCTTGATATTTCCAATGTAAATACCATGATCATTCATGACTCGGATAAATACGGACTTTCCCAGCTTTACCAGCTGCGTGGCCGGATCGGGCGCTCTAACAGGACTGCGTATGCGTTTCTTATGTATCGGAGAAATACCATGCTCAGGGAGGTAGCAGAGAAACGGCTTTCTGCCATCCGTGAATTTACAGATCTGGGAAGCGGCTTTAAGATCGCCATGCGTGACCTGGAGCTTCGCGGTGCAGGAAATCTTCTTGGGGCGCAGCAGCACGGGCATATGAATGCAGTAGGCTACGATCTGTACTGTAAAATGCTCAGCGAGGCAGTCAAGGAGGCGAAGGGTATTCACACTATGGAAGACTTCGAGACTACCATTGATCTGAATATGGATGCGTTTATCCCGGATACTTACATCAGCAATGAATTCCAGAAACTGGATATTTACAAGCGTATTGCCGGGATTGAGTCCCAGCAGGAATACGATGATATGCTGGAGGAGCTGATCGACCGGTTCGGGGAGCCGCCGAAAGCCGTGCTGAACCTTCTTGCCATCGCCAGGCTGAAGGCGCTGGCTCATCAGGGTTATATTACGGAAATCAAGCAGATGCAGCGGGAAATCCGTATTACTCTTTACGAGAATGCACATCTGAATCCGGAGGGAATTCCGCCCCTTGTGGCCAAGTACCGCAGACAGTTACAGTTTAAACCGGATAAAGAGCCGAAGTTCCTGTTTGCACCGATTGGAGATATTGTGCAGGCACTGACAGTATTTGCCAAGGAGCTGGTGGAACTGGTAGAAGAAGACCAGATTGGAAAAAAGGACCAGACAGGGAAAAAAGAGCAGGAATAAGGAAAAACGGTAACCATCCAGCGCAAGTTGCGAAAATTGTGTGAATTATGTCAGAAATTATGGCGGAAATTCCCCTTTTTACTTGCCCTTATGGAAAAAAAGTTTTATACTCTTATTAACGTGTCTGTAAAGTGGGCGTACTGAGCGTAGGAATGATTTTTGGGGTACGTTTCTGGTTATTGCGTAGTTTATCATGGGCAGTAATGAACCGGCACATCAGTGAAAGGGTAATTGGTGATCAATATGAAGAAAATCGTGAAAAACACAACCGTAGCAGCATTGGCTGGCGTAATGGCGATGGGGATGCTTTCCGGCTGTGGAAGTAAAACAATAGATGGAGAGAAGACGGTTGCAACTGTAGACGGCACAGACATTCCTATGGGAATTGTAAGCCTGTATGCCCGCGAATCACAGGCACAGACCGTTGCTATGTACAAGAGCTTTATGGGAAGCGCAGGTAATATCTGGAGCCAGGTGGTAGATGAAGAATCTGGCAAAACATATGGTGAGCAGGCCGTAGAGCAGTTTATGGAGCAGGTTGAGCTGATGTACATCATGAAAGAGAAAGCAGCAGATTATGGCGTTGAAGTTACTTCTGATGATGAGACTGCCATTGCAGATGCAGCTTCCCAGTTTATGCAGGATAATGATGAGGAGACTCTGAAAGAACTGGCAGTGACAGAAGACCAGGTGAAGACACTTCTGGAGCTTGAGACCTACCGCCAGAGAATTTATGATCCGATCCGTAACGAAGCAGAGGTTAACATAACAGACGAAGAGGCGCAGCAGTCCTCTTTCAGTTATGTAAGTATTTCCATCAGCGGAGAAGATCTTTCCGATGATGATATTGCCACCCGTAAGGAGCAGGCGCAGGAGATCCTGGATAAGATGAAGGAAGATCCCACAGCAGATATGGGAGAGACAGCTAAGGCTGTAGATGAAAGCTATAGCGGACTGACCGGAAGCATCTTTGCAAATGACAGTGATGACGAGGACATCTCCAATTCTTATGATGACGCGGTTGTTGAGGCACTTAGAACCCTGAAGGACGGCGAGGTTTACGACGAGCTTGTAGAGACAGACACCAATGTATACGTTCTTCGTATGGACAAGGTAAACGACGAGGATGCGACTGCCTCTAAGAAAGAAACTCTGGAGAATACAAAGCGTAGCAATTATTATACAGAGACAACTCAGAAATGGCTGGATGATGCCGATGTTACTGTAAATGATAAAGTACTTTCTACTTTGACAATTACAGATGACCACAGCTTCACGATCAAAGAGACCACTGCGGACAGTACTACAGACACAACTGCTGATACAACAGAGTCCAGTACAGATGCAGCCACGGACACAAGTGAGGCTTCTGATACAGAGGAAGACAGCAGTGCAGACAGTGCCGCAGAAGATACGAATGAGGCGGACACCACAGATGAGACTGCTTCTGACGCAGAGACAGACAGTGAAACAGAGGAAACAGCCAAGGACAGCGGTGCAGATGCAAGTGCTGACGACGCAGAAGAGACAACAGAAAATAACTAAGTTTTAATGAAAATAAGCCTGCCTGGGGAGATTCGGGCAGGCTTTTTCTAATGATAAATGAGGTGGGATGGATGAGAAAAAGAAGTATATTTGCCGCATTATTACTGGGTGTTATTTTAACTGGTGTTCCGGTAAATGCGCAGACAGTATTTGATGAAAAAGAGGTGGAAATTCCGGGAATTCAGAAGGAATACACCATTGCTGTAGTGAACGACCAGCATATTATCGTGGAAGATGGAGATTATACGAAAGAAAAAGAAGAGGAAGTAGAAAGCCGCCATGACCTTTTCTGCGATTTGGATGGAGTCCCCTCGTCAGAAGCCTGGAAGGGGATTGTGGCAGCGGTAAATGATCTGCAGCCAGACGGTGTGATCCTGGATGGAGATATGGTGGATTTCTTTTCCCAGGCCAATCTGGATTGTGTCATGGAAGGACTGAATGAGATCGAAGTACCTGTCATGTATATTCGAGCGGATCATGATCTGGCATCCTGGTACAGTGACACTCTGACAAACAAGGAAATACGGAAAAAGGAGAAGGCTGCCTGGGAAATGGATTCTGTAATGGTGCAGGATTATGGCGAATTTCTGGTAGTGGGAATCAATAATAATACCAGCCAGCTTTCTAAGAAAGGTCTGAAGAAAATAAAGGAAATCTGGCAGCAGGACAAGCCTGTTATCCTTGCCATGCATGTACCGCTGCAGTCCACGATCAATGATGAATTGGACAAAGCGTCCAGGGAAGCATGGCAGGACAGAGCACTTATCTGGGGCAATAAGGACTGTTATTATGAACCAAATGAAGTAACCAGGGAATTTCTGGATATGGTTTATGCTGTGGATAGCCCGGTGGTGGCTGTGATCGGGGCGCATCTCCATTTTGCCCATGAGGATCAGCTGAATGAGAAGATGATTCAATATGTATTTGATGCTTCTTATAAAGGAACCGTTGGGGTTGTGAAAGTGAAGGGTACGGAAAATTAAAAGAACCGGAGGAACCTGATGAAAAAAATACTTCTTATTGCAACTGGAGGCACCATTGCTTCCAAATATACGGCAGAAGGTCTGGCACCTCAGATTTCTGCAGAGGAATTACTTGAATATATTCCGGAGGCGAAGGAATTCTGTACCATTGACACGGTACAGCCATTTGCTCTGGACAGTACCAATGTGTGTGCAGATCACTGGCTGAAGCTTGCCAGACTGATCGAATCCAAATATGAATTTTATGATGGCTTTGTTTTGTGTCATGGGACAGATACTATGGCTTATACAGCTGCGGCACTGTCATATCTCATCCAGAATAACCGTAGGCCGATCGTGATCACAGGAGCACAGAAGCCCATTGACCTGGCCATTACAGATGCGCGCTCCAATCTTCTGGACAGTCTGCGATTTGCATCCCATGACCGTGCACATGGAATTTCTATTGTATTTGGTGGAAAAGTGATTGCCGGAACCAGAGCAAAGAAGGAATTTTCCAAGAGCTATAATGCATTTTCAAGTATCAATTATCCGGATATTGCATCCATTCACGACAATAAAATTATATTCTATATCGATGACAAAGACCAGTCCACCAGACCTCTTGTGTTTTTTCATGAAATGAATCAGAAAATATTTCTGTTGAAGCTGATACCGGGAATTGACGGGAAGGTACTGGACGCCCTTTTTCCATCTTATGATGGGCTGATCATTGAGTCCTTCGGAGTAGGCGGTCTTCCTCATTATGAAAATGATGATTTTCTGGAGGAAATCGGCCATTGGATTGAAGCGGACAAGCCGGTCTGCATGGCGACGCAGGTTACCCATGAAGGCAGTGACATGGAGGTTTATCAGGTGGGGAAGATCATCAAAGAGAGATTCCCGGTGCTGGAATCTTATGATATGACGCTGGAAGCTTCTGTGACGAAGATGATGTGGGCTCTTGGCCAGACAAGGAATATGGAAAAATTTAAAGATTTGTTTTATACTACCATTAATCATGATCTGCTGTTTTTGTGAGAGAAACTTTGCAGCTGTAGTTACAAGGATTTATGGTTACAAAAAATACAAGGAGTCAGATAGATGAATAAAAAAGAAATTTCCGAGATCAAGAAGCAGTTTACGCCAGCTAATTGTAACATTACCCGTATTTGCGGATGCTACGTGGATGGCGATAAAAACAAGAAAACAGAGCTGAAAGAGGCATTTCTCTCTCTTTCCGAGGAAGAAATGTTCAAGTATTTTGACATTTTCAAAAAATCACTTTCCGGTACATTGGGAAAGAACCTGATGAACATGGAGTTCCCATTACAGGAGGAAAAAGAAGGGGGTAAGCATGAATTCCTCATGAAGCTTCGCACCAGCAAGCTGAAGGATGATGCCCTGCTTGAGAGCTTTTATGACAAAATTATCGAAAATTACGATTATCCGGAAAATTACTACATAATTCTGGTCCACGGGGTATATGATATTCCGGGAAGAACCTCTGACGGTATTGATATGGATGATGCTTCAGAGGAAATTTATGAATATATTTTGTGCAGCATTTGCCCGGTGAAATTATCAAAAGCAGGGCTTTGCTATAACGCGGAAGCCAACCTGATCCAGGACCGCATCCGCGACTGGTTAGTGGAAATGCCGGAAAATGGTTTCCTTTTCCCGGTATTTAATGAGAGAAGTACAGATATTCATGGCATGCTCTATTATTCCAAGAATGCAGAGCAGCTTCATGATATTTTTGTGGACGAGATGTTTGGGTGTACGGCACCTCTTTCCGCAGGCGGTCAGAGAGATTCCTTCAATATGCTGGTGGAGGAAACCCTTGGGGATGACTGTCAGTACGATACTGTGGTAAATATCCATGAGAAGCTGAATGAGATCATTGAGGCGCAGAAAGACTCACCGGATCCGGTAGTGCTCACCCAGTCTGAGGTGAAGCGCCTTTTCGAAGACTGCGGGGTAGAAGAGGAGAAGCTGGAAACATTTGATAACCAGTATGAAGCTGTTGCAGGAGAAAAAGCAACGATGGTTGCCTCGAACATAACCAATACCCGTAAATTCGAGATCAAAACGCCGGATGTGGTGATCCATGTAGAGCCGGAGAAAGTGGAGCTGGTGGAAACCAGGATCATTGACGGGCGTAAGTGCCTGGTGATTCCTATGGAAGATGTGGAAATCAACGGAATCCGGGTGAGAATGGGCAGTGATGAAAGCGATGACAGCGATAACTATGAGGAGGAATCTGTATGACATTGGCACAACTCCGATACGCCATAACGGTAGCCAATTCCAATTCCATGAATGAGGCGGCCCGCACCCTTTTTATTTCCCAGCCAAGTCTTTCTTCCGCAATCCGGGAACTGGAGGAAGAAATCGGGGTGGAGCTTTTCCGCAGGACTAACCGGGGAATTTCTGTCACTCCTGAGGGTGAAGAATTCCTGGGTTATGCCCGACAGGTGGTAGAGCAGTACGAGCTGATCGAGTCCAAATATGTTTCCAAGGAACACACCAAGAAGAAATTCAGTGTATCCATGCAGCATTATACCTTTGCGGTAAATGCTTTTGTGGAAATGGTAAAACAGTTCGGAATGGATGAATACGAATTTGCAGTCCATGAGACACGGACTTATGACATTATTACGGATGTAAAGGATTTTAAAAGTGAGATCGGTATTCTTTACCTGAATGAATTCAATCATAAAGTCCTGGAAAAATTATTCCATGAGTTTAATCTGGAATTTCATCCGATCCTGGAATGCAGTATTTATGTCTATATGTGGAAAGGACATCCCCTTGCAGACCGGGAGCTGATCACACTGGAGGATCTCCGAGAGTATCCCTGCCTTTCTTTTGAGCAGGGAACCTATAATTCCTTCTATTTTGCAGAGGAGGTTCTGAGCACTTATGAATATAAGCGTCTGATCAAAGCCAATGACCGTGCCACTCTGTTGAATCTGATGGTTGGTCTCAACGGTTATACACTTTGCTCGGGAATTATCTGTGAGGAACTAAATGGTTCTGATTACTGTGCTGTCAAGCTGGATTCTGATGAGGTTATGACCATCGGTTATCTTGCACGCAAAGGCACTACGATCAGTAAGCTGGGCCAGAAGTATTTGGAGGAGATCGCGAAGTACAAGGATAAAGCACTGCGTTAGAGCGTGTTTGAAAAGTCCTCCACAAATAGCTATAGCTTTAAACTATAGCCAGCCCTAAATTTTAAGAATTAACACTTTTACTCCAGAAGTGTTATAGTAACCTTATCGACGATGAAACAAAGATGGAAGGCCTGAAAGAAAATGATTTTCAGACCAGCCCAATTAAGGAAAGAGGAAAGACATGTCTTCAATATTAATCCAAGATGTGAGCAAAACCTTCGAAACCAAAGACGGTTCCGTACAAGCCCTGAAACATGTAAGTCTCTCCATAGAATCCGGAGATATTTACGGAATCATCGGAATGTCCGGTGCAGGAAAAAGTACCCTGGTACGTTGTATGAACTTTCTGGAGGTTCCATCTGAAGGTAACGTTCTGATAGACGGAAAACCACTTAGTGGATTTTCTCCAAAAGAGCTCCGTAAGGAGCGGGAAAAAATAGGAATGATCTTCCAGCATTTTAACCTGCTGATGCAGAAGAATGTTATGGAAAATGTCTGCTTCCCACTGTACATTCAGGGGAAGAAAAAAGCAGATGCAAGAGCAAGAGCCATGGAGCTTCTGGAAATCGTAGGCCTGGCAGACAAAGCAAAAGCTTATCCGGCCCAGCTTTCCGGTGGACAGAAACAAAGAGTAGCCATTGCCAGAGCACTGGCTTCAGATCCGCAGATTTTACACTGTGATGAAGCTACTAGTGCGCTGGATCCACAGACCACATCCTCCATACTGGAGCTTTTGCAGGATATTAACCAGAAATTCGGAATCACCATTGTGATCATTACCCACCAGATGTCAGTTGTCCGTGAGATCTGTACCCACGTGGCAATCATGAAGGATGGTGAAGTGAAAGAACAGGGCCTGGTAGAAGAAATCTTCAGTCACCCGAAATCACAGGTTGCCAAAGAGCTGATCAGCCGGGATACAGGATCTGACCTTGAAAGCCAGAAGCTTACCCAGTCTGAGATCCAGAGCGGCGAAGTCATCCGTGTGGTATTTTCCGAAAACTCCGCATTCGAACCGGTTATCGCAAACCTTGTACTTACCTTCCACGAGCCTGTAAATATCTTAAAGGCAGACACCAAAAATGTAGGTGGTGTGGCAAAGGGCGAGATGATCCTTCAGTTTATGAGTGGCAGCACTCATGTACAGGAAATGAAAGATTATCTTACAGAACGTGGACTTGAGATAGGGGAGGCGAACTGATTATGTGGACAAAGCAAGTAACAGATATGATTATCGCAGGTGTAGGGGAAACCTTATATATGACTCTGTTTTCCACTTTTTTCGGATATGTGTTTGGAATGCCGTTGGGCATTCTGCTGAAAGTATCTGATAAAGAAGGCCTGCGGCCGAATCCGGTACTATACAAGATCCTGGATGTGATTGCCAATATTTTCCGAAGCATTCCCTTCCTGATCCTTCTGATCCTGCTCATTCCATTTACCAGATTTCTGGTTGGAAAAAGCTATGGAACAACGGCTACGATCGTCCCTCTTACCATTGCAGCGATTCCTTTTATTGGACGTATGGTAGAGTCTTCACTGAATGAAGTAGACCCGGGAGTTATCGAAGCAGCCAGATCCATGGGAGCAAGCAATCTTCAGATCGTATTCAAGGTAATGCTGGTAGAGGCCAGGACATCCCTGATCTCAGGAGCTACCATTGTGACAGGAACCATTCTTGGCTACTCTGCAATGGCAGGAACGGTCGGCGGTGGTGGACTTGGAGATATCGCAGTCCGTTATGGTTACAACCGCTGGCAGACAGACATCATGCTGGTTACCGTTATCCTTCTGGTAGTACTGGTACAGATTTTCCAGACAATTGGTATGTTCATTGCCAACAAGCTGGATAAACGAAAGTAGATAATCGACAGGCTTTTTAGAAAGCCTGTTCATTATAAAATGAATGCAATGTAACAATTTAATATATCAAAAAACGAGGAGGAACTTTATTATGAAAAAATTAATCGCAGCAGCTCTTACAGGAGCATTGGTACTTGGAACTGTTGGAACATCCGTTGTATTTGCGGCAGACGATGACAAAACCATCACAGTAGCAGCTTCAGAGACACCACATTCTGAGATTCTTGAGGCAGCGAAGCCAATCCTTGAGGAAGAAGGCTATGACCTTGAGGTAACTGTATTTGATGACTATGTACAGCCGAACGAAGTTGTAGAGAGTGGCGATTTTGATGCTAACTACTTCCAGCATATTCCATATCTGAACAGCTTTAACGAAGAGAAAGGAACACACCTTGTAAATGCAGGTGGAATTCATTACGAGCCATTCGGAATCTATCCGGGAACAAAAACAAGCCTTGACGATATCGCAGATGGTGACACGATCGCAGTACCAAACGATACCACCAATGAAGCCAGAGCACTTCTTCTCCTTCAGGATAATGGAATCATCACACTGAAAGATGGCGTTGGTCTGGAAGCAACTGTAAATGATATTGAAGAGAATCCATACAATGTAGAAATAGTAGAGCTTGCAGCTGAGCAGGTTGCACGTGTTGCAGAAGAGACCTCCTACATTGTACTTAATGGAAACTATGCACTTCAGGCCGGATATTCTGTGTCCAAGGATGCCCTTGCATATGAGACTTCTGATTCTGAGGCTGCAAAAACATATGTAAACGTAATCGCAGTAAAAGAAGGCAATGAGAACAGCGATAAGATCAAAGCTCTTGTAGACGTATTAAAATCTGATGAGATCAAAGACTTCATCAATGAGAAATATGACGGCGCTGTAATCCCATTTGATGATAGCGATACTGCTGAAGCTGATGCTACAGAAGAAGCAACAGAAGAGAATGCAGATGAAAGCGCAGATGCAGAGGCTGATACAACAGCTGATGCTGCAGAAGAGACAGACGCTGAATAAACAGCAGAGTTGCAGCAAGTGAAAGAAGGAAAATTATTTCTGCAATATTTCCAATAACAAAATAGGTAAGAATAACAGGCTGAAGAGATATTTCCACAGGGAGATACTTCAGTCTGTTTTTATGTAATAGGAAATTTTGCTGGAATTCCCTGCTACAGCATGTTCAAGAAAAACAGTTGAAAATACAGTAAGAATCTGCTATTATAGATACGAATTTTTTCAGGTATCGAGGTGAGGCCTAGTGCAGAAAACTGAATGTCGAAACCGTCTGGTCTGTCTGTTTTTCAGTATGATGATCGCGGTTTTATGCGTATTCTTTGCAGGTATGGAAGCAAGGAATATCACGTACGTTTATGATCTGGCTCCGGCCTCCGCTTCTTTGATCTCACCAGAGCTTTCCAGAAGCACCCAGACAAGTGCAGAAGAACTGACAGGACTTCGGCAGGTGTCTGTAAGGCTGGAGGCGGACCAGCGCCTTGGCCGCAGGGGCAGTGTGGAAATACTGGTGCTCATCATGCTTGCAGTTCTGCTGGCGAATACCGTATTTTATAAAGCCAGGAAGCGTCTGAACACAAGAAACGACGCGGATGGCAGAAAATTTATCATCTGTTATATCCATCATCAGGACGGACAGAAACGCTGAAAATCGTATACTGTTGTTTAAATATTGCGAATTGCTGTGATCGTATTTGTTTATAAAAATACCGCAGCTTTAAGCAATTATTTTCCATGTAAACAAACGTATATGATTGGAGGTATGACACTATATGTTACTTAATATTTTTATAGGAATACTGATTGTTGTTTCCATCGCTGTTGGTCTTTGGATGGCGTGGTATGACAGTCGTGGAGGAAAGAAATGATAGCACAGATTTTAGCAGTAATTATTTTCCTGGCGATGTTCATTCTGATCATCACAGAAGTCTGGGAAAGACATATTGTTACCTTGGGATGTGCTGTTCTTACACTGGTTCTCGTATTTGGACTTTGTATGCACAGCCCTTCCGCAATTATTGAAACCCTGAATATACATAGTATATTTTCTACTGGATTCTGGCACACAGCTGGTGAGGCCAGCGAAGCTTCCGCCGGAATCAACTGGGAGACCATCGTGTTCATCGCTGGTATGATGATCATGGTGGAAGGAATGGCAAACTCCGGATTTTTCCGCTGGTTATGTATGAAAATCGCGAAAATGGTTAAATACCAGATCATCCCGATCTTCATCACATTTATGCTCCTGTCCTTTGTACTTGCCATGTTCATTGACAGTATCACCGTAATCCTGTTCCTGGCAGCAGTTACTGTAGAGCTGTCGCAGCTTTTGAAATTTAATCCGGTACCGATGATCCTTGCAGAGATCTTCTGTGCCAACCTTGGTGGATCCGCTACCATGTGCGGAGACCCGCCGAACATTATCATCGGAACATCCCTTGGATTTTCCTTTGCTGACTTTGTGACAAATACAGGTCTGATCGCAGTTGTAGCACTGGTATTGGTTGTAATCTATTTCTATTTTATTTTCCGCAAAGAGCTGACTGAGAATGCAGGAAAGATTGATCCATCCACATTGCCGGATCCGGAAGAGGCAATTGTGAGCAAGAGAGGCTTTACAATCAGCTGTGTTATCTTCCTTTGCGCAGTTGTTCTTCTGGTAACTCATTCACAGACTGGTCTTACCGTATCCTGTATCGGTGTATTTATCGCAGCTGTGACACTGATCACATCCGGAAAAGATGCACTGGATCTTCTGAAAAAGGTTGATTACAAGACTCTGCTGTTCTTTGTAGGACTTTTTGTAGTAGTCGGTGGTCTGGAGCAGACTGGTATCCTTACTATCCTGGCTGGATTTATCGGTAAGGTAAGCGGCGGTAACCTGAAGGTTATGATCGCGATCATCATCTGGGTATCGGCTATCGCCAGCGCATTTATTGACAACATTCCGTTTGCAGCTACCATGATCCCGGTTATCGATAGTCTGGCAGCAGCACAGGGAATTGATATTTCCATTCTGGCATGGGCTCTTGCAATGGGTACTGACATTGGCGGAAGTGCTACTCCGATCGGAGCTTCTGCAAACGTAGTTGGTATTGCAACAGCTGCGAAGAGTGGTCACATGATCAAATGGGGCAAATATTGTAAGGCTATGGCACCTGCTACGATTCTGGTAGTCCTTGTTTCCATGCTGATGATTTACGCAAGATATTTATAATTTCAGGTGACTGTTCAGCGCTTGTTCTGTTATGAGAAAATAGCAAAGCGGATCATAAATATCCGTTTAATGCCAGGGATATCTGCAAAAAAGCAGGTAGCTCCGGCTAGAAGGGAGGATACCATGAAACCACAGAAACAGGTGATCATTTCCATCGGACGAGAGTTCGGAAGTGCAGGACATGAGATCGCAGAGCGAATCGCGAAACGCTACGGTCTTTCCCTGTACGATCACAATCTTTTAAGAGAGGTGGCAGACAGCCATAATGTAAAGACTGAAGAGCTTGAAATCTTTGACGAGATGAAGCATAACAAATTCCTTTACCGTACTGTTAAGGGAATGAGCAGTTCTCCGGCAGATAACGTAGCTCTTATGCAGTTTAATTTCCTTCGTGAGAAGGCAGATAAAGGCGAGTCCTTCGTAGTTGTTGGACGATGCTCCGAGACGATCCTGAAGGATTACCCAAGCCTGATCTCCATTTTTATTCTTGGTGATATGGAGCATAAGGTAGCGCGTGTAGCCCGCCTTTATGGAAAATCAGACAAAGAAGCAGAGCGCTTTATCAAAGAGAAAGACAGAAAGAGAAAGAAATACCACGACAGCCACTGCAATTCCAAATGGTCAGAGTCACATACTTATGACCTGAGCCTGAACAGCAGTACACTGGGCGTGGAAGGAAGCGTTGAATTTTTGTCTGAGTATATTGACAAAAGGATATCGAGAATGAAATAATAAGATTAATGACAAAGGTTCTGCCAGGACGCATGGGAGTGTCATGGCAGGACCTTTGTGTATACAAAAGGGCTAGAGCGTGTTTGAAAAATCATTCCTGCAATCTGCGCGCCCCACTTTGCGGTATATTTTGCCCTCTTTCAGTCAGCGTAGCCCGCTACGCCTCCCTCAATCGGACAAAATCTCCCACAAATTGTGACGCACATCTTGCAGAAAGCCTTTTTCAAACACGCTCTAAAAATGGTAAGAGAGAAAATAAGCCATTGGGAAGCTTTTGTATTTGAAAAGGATGAGAAGGAGAACGACATGTTTCTTGAAAAAAACAGAGACCGGATAGAAAAAGACTTTGAAGATTTTTCCAGGGAACTGCCCCAGAAAGCCGAAGAAATAAAGAAAAGAATGGAAGCCCTAAACGCAGATATTGTGATTGGAATGAAATATCTGTACAGCAATATGCCTTACAGCGACATAGGTAATTACACTTTTGATACCTACCTGGATTATGTGCAGCAGGGAATCTGTCTATGGGAAAATTCCCCTTATGTGAAGAAATACCCGGAGCTTTATTTCCTGAACTATGTGCTGTTTCATCGGACAAATGACGAGGAAATCAAGCCCTGCCGTACTTTTTTCTGGGAAAAGATAAAGGAGCGTATTCAGGGCATGAATATGATGGAAGCAGCGCTGGAGATCAATCACTGGTGTGCCGGGGAAGTAATGTATCAGGGTACAGATATGCGGACCGGTTCTGCACTGGAGATTTACAGAAGTGGAGTCGGACGCTGTGGAGAGCAGGCTGTTTTTGTAGTAAATGTACTGCGAAGCGCGGGAATCCCAGCCAGAATGGTGTATGTACCAAGGTGGTCCCATCGTGATGATAATCATGCCTGGGTGGAAGTCTGGTGCGATGGCGACTGGCATTATCTGGGAGCCTGTGAGCCAGAACCAGTTCTGGATAAGGGGTGGTTTACAGGTGAGGTATCAAGAGCGATGATGATCTGCTCCAGATGGTACGACCGGGCGATGCCTGATGAAGAAGTAATCGGCAAGGTGGGAATGAATCGCATTCTGAACCTTCTTGGAAGATATGCAAAGACCAGGCGGATCACCATCCAGGTGGAAGATCTGGATGGAATGCCGGCAGCGGGAGCAAAAGTGCAGGCTGAAGTGATGAATTACGGTGGATTTTCCCCGGTGGCACAGATGCTGACAGATGAAAATGGATGCATTTCTTTTGAAACCGGGCTGGGCAGCTTATTGATCTGCGCTGTTTATGAGGGGGCTTACGGGGAAAAGGTAGTTGATACAAGAGAAGCAGAGCGCTTTGTGTGTACCCTTGGCGAAGAGTATGCAGATGAGCTGTGGGTGGATTTCGATATGAATGCGCCGGAAGAAAACTGCCAGACCAGCTGGGATGTTTCCAAAGAGCAGGAGAAGGAAAATAATCTCCGCGTAGCTGCAGAAGCAGAACATTGCCGTGAAAAAATTGAGAAATTCCAGCCACTGTGGAAGCGTTGTCTGTTTGGTCATACCCTGGAAGAAGTGGAACCTATGATGGCTGTTTTGTCAGAGAAAGACAGGAGGGATGCTTTTCCAGAAGTACTGGAGGGACATTATCAGGAGGCGTCCGTTTACCGGGAATTTAACCCGGACGAGATATACATTCCTTATGTATGGAATCCACGTGTGGAAAATGAGGTTCTGACGAAGTGGAGAAAGAAAATTCTTGGCTGCTTTGACAAAAAGCAGCGGGACGCTTTTGAGGCGGATCCAAAGAGAATCTGGACCTGGATCCAGGAAAATATTTCCGTGCGAAATGACAAAGAACATCTGACTGCATATACTACTCCGGGAGCAGCACTGGATCTGAAAATTGCGGGAGAGAAGTCCCAGAAGGTATTGTTTGTGGCGATCGCAAGATCCCTTGGAATCCCGTCCCGTCTTAGCCCAACTGATGGAGCGATTGAATACTGGGATGGAATGAAATTTGTAGCGGTACTTGAAAAGAGCCGCAAGGAAGCCCATCTGGTCGTTATTGCAGAAAAAAGTGAGGACTGGGTTTATCATCAGAACTGGACACTGGCAGTAACAGATGGACAGGGATATCTCACACTGGATTTCGGCGAATGTACATGGAAAGATGGAAAGCTGGAACTGGATATCATGCCTGGAGATTACCGGATTCTCACCGGAAGCCGTCTGCCAGATGGGAATATCCTAGGGAAAAGATATGATTTCCATATAGAAAAGAATGAAGTGAAAAAGGTGGAACTGGAGCTTCGCGTGAGGTAAAGTGTATGAACAGAGACCAGATCAAATATATAGCCATGTTCACCATGCTGCTGAATCACATTGCGAACATATTCCTGGAACCAGGCACAATCCTTTTCGAGGTGATGGTGGACATTGGCTATTTTACAGCCATTACCATGTGCTATTTCCTGGTGGAAGGTTACGGATACACCCATTCAAAAGAGAGCTACGGTAAGCGGTTACTTTTGTTTGCTATAATCTCAGAAATTCCGTTTTGCCTGGCGTTTACAGAAGAAGGAATTATCAGCTTCGTAAGCATGAATATGATATTTACCCTGTTTCTGTGTTTTCTGATCCTTTATGTCCGGGAAAAGCTTCCTGCGGGCACTCGCCAGACGCTTGTTATATGGGGGCTGGTGCTGGCTTCGGCATACAGCGACTGGGCAATTCTGGCACCAATTTTTACCTGGTGGTTTGCAGTATGCAGGGACAGGTCGGTACAAACTGGATCAGTTGCTGGGAAAAACGTTGGCAGTTTACCAGAAAAAGAACGCAGAGAAAAACTGTGGGGTGTTTTCGGAAAAGCTATGCTGCTTTTCGGCATTTTAAGCTTTATAGAAAATATAGAAAACATGCCACCAGCTATGAGCTTGCTCCGGGCACTGGGGGCTGTTCTGGGAATTTTCCTGTCGGGGCTTTGCATCATTTATCTGTACAATGGCAGACGGGCTGTGAAGGGCAGGAATTTTTCAAAGTGGTTTTTCTATATTTTTTATCCGGCACATTTGCTGGTGCTGGGGATTTTGCGGGTGATTTGCAGATAGGGGATATTATGGTTTGAATTTCAGACACAGTGTTTCGGAAATTTGCCATGGCAGCCTGCAGAAAAACTTGTGCAGCCAAAACGACTGTGTTAAAATACAAATAACTGGCTCTGACAGTTTCAAATAGAGTAAGATTTTAGGGGCAAAGTAATTTGCCCCTTCTATTATATTGTAAGAAGGATTTTCAAACACGTTTAGTACCAAAAGCGTGTTGCAAATAGAAAGGACACAACCTATGTTTCATGTAATTCCGGGCAATTTTTTTGTCCCATTGTCCTCACCCAACCGGATCGTATACTGGGAGTGCATCAGCCGGCTTTTTTCCATAATGGAGCATCAGCTTTCCTTTGGCGTGGAAAGAAATGTACTGGTAGACGAACTGGAATTTTATTTTGACCAGGAAAATGCGGCGCAGCTGGTAGAAGAGGAATTCGAGTCCAGCGACAGCAGAAGCCGGGCAAACGGCATTCTCCGTCGCCTGGAATATTACGGCTGGATCGAAGTGGAGACAGATAAAAGCTATGTGCAGCGCGTGAATTTCAAAGAATACGCGGTGAAAGTGATCAAGACGCTGCTGGATATCGCAGACGGTAAACAAATTGAATATCAGGGCTATATTTATACCATTTACAGCCTGGTGCGGGGAAATATGGACAAGCCTGGAATTGTGCTTATGCAGATCTGGGAAAACACAGATTATCTGATCACCGGTCTTAAGAACCTGAATTCCAATATCAAGCATTATATTGACGATCTGACCAGACACAGAACAGTGGCAGAAATTATGGATGCCCTGTTTAATGACTACATTACGAACATTGTGGACAAAGCCTATCACCGTCTTCTGACCTCGGACAATGTCTCCAAGTTCAGACCGGAGATCATCGAAAGGCTGGAGAGTAAGAGCCGTAATGAAGGTTTTCTGGAAAACGCAGCGGCAGAAATCGCTGCAATCCGTGAAGTCTCCATAGAAGAAGGACGGGAGATGACTTACCGCTATCTTCATGAGATCATAGAAGCGTTTCGCAACATGGATGAGATTCTGCAGGAAATCAACCAGAAAAACACCCAGTATCAGCGTGCAGCCATTAACCGTGCCAAGTTTCTCCTTGCAGGAAATGAGGACGTACGTGGCCAGCTGAAGGAGATTCTTATGGGCATTAATGAGGAAATCAACCGGGAAAATATGGACCTTGGCGGAATATACCGTATTGATTTTCTGGACGACCTGGTGCGAATTTACCAGTGCGCGATCCTGGAGCAGAGCTCTCTTTATCTGGCCGTGGAAGGCAAGCGTGAATTTACGCCGGCCAGCGTGGATATGGCAGAACCGGACGAAGAACTTCGCAGGGAAAAAATGAGAAGAATGGCGGAGAAGATCCAGAAGGTCATCAGTGTGGAAAAAATCCAGACCTATGTCAATCACCAGCTGGAAGGAAAAGAGGAAATGGAAGCCAGCCAGCTTCCTCTTAATAATGAAGATGATTTTATCAAACTGATCTATGTGCGCCTTTACGGTCAGCGTAAAAAGATGGGTTATACAGTAGAGACACTGGAAGAACGGGAAGTAAACGGATACCGGTTCAAAGATTTTCGGATACGGAGGAAAGAAAATGGAATTTCTGGAAGGAATGCTGCAAAAGGACAAGGATAATTTCGGCAGAGTCTGCAACCGCCTTCTGGGAACCTGCTTTTTGTGCAAGGGCAACCAGAATACCAGAGGTGACTATTATTTTGTGCTGAAATACAGAAAAGAATTTAAAGAATACCTGGGAGTCCTGGGGTATCGTCTTGAAATAAATGAGGAATATGGAGTGATCCAGCTGACCAGTCCAAGGGGCTATAACCGAATGAACCTGAAGCTTTACGACTCCATTGTTCTTCTTATTCTGAGAATCCTTTATGATGAGAAAAAGCGGGAGCTCTCTGCAATTGAAGAAGTGATCGTAAATCTTGGGGATATTCAGGATAAGTTCCTGAGCCTGAAGATCCGGGACAAGATCATTGACAAAACAACCATGCGTAATGCCCTTAGTCTGTTCCGCAGATACCAGATCGTGGAGCTGCTGGATAAGGATATGGGAGATGAGGAATCCAGAGTCCTGATCTACGATTCCATATTAATGGCGGTGCGTGTAGAGGACATTAAGGCTGCATATGAGAAGCTGGAGACATACAGAAAGGGAAAGAATACTAACGATGAAGAAACTGACGAGGATGAAGCTGATTAACTGGCACAGGTTCAATAACTGTACCATAGATTTTGGAGATTCCACTCTTTTGTCTGGTGAGAACGGTGCTGGAAAATCCACTCTCCTGGATGCGATCCAGTTTGTGATTATCTGTTCTGCCAGCAATTTCAACAAGGCTGCGCATGAAAACGGCAAGCGTAAACTCTCGGGATATATCCGCTGTAAATCTGGAAAAGAGAACCAGCCATACCAGCGTACCGGTGAGATCAGTGCCCATGTAGCACTGGAATTTTATGAGGAAAGCAAAGACCGGTATTTTATTCTGGGAGCCGTGGTGGATTCCGCTTCCGAAGAGCAGGAGACCACAGTGCGTTATCTGATAGAGAATACAAGGCTTTCAGACGACCTTTTCCTGTATGGAAACCAGGTGAAATCCATTGCCGAATTCCGTGCCTCTAATATTGATATCCGCCAGTGGTGCAAGACCCAGGTGGAGGCCCGCAAAATGGTCACAGCAAGGCTTGGAAGAATCGAGGATAAGTTCTTCCGGCTGATTCCTAAAGCCCTTGCATTTAAGCCCATAGATGACATCAAGGACTTCGTTTATTCCTATGTGCTGGATGAAAAAGAGGTCAATATTGATGTGCTGCGGGAAAATGTGCGCACTTATCAGGACATGGAGCGCACCCTGGATAATGTGAAAAAACGGATGAAAAAGCTGGAAAATATTGAAAGGCTGTATCAACGTGTGCAGGAGCGCATTGAGAAGGATAAGATGTATGAATACTTCCTGAAGCGCAGCAATTTGGACCTTGTGGAAGGGCAGCTAAGGAGCACGGATACGGCGAAAAAGAATGAAGAAATCCGCCTTTCACAGGCCCAGACTCAGTTGGAAATGCTTCAGAAGGAGCGGAACGAGAAGCAGGAAATGGCTACCAATATCCGTGTAGAGCTGCGCCATAACCAGGAATTTGTAGCCCTTGAAGAAGAGAAAAAGGAACTGGCAAGACTCCGGGACAAAGAGGAAAATGCCCTTGCGGAAGAAGCAGAATTGAAGAAAAGCGTGGTACAGGCTGCAAGAAATTGCGAAGACTTGTTGAAGGCTGTGCAGGAGCAATCACTGCATGGGGAAAATGCAGGCGCATCTGTGGAGGATACAGATTTCCTGACTTGTATCAGGGAATACCGTCAGCAGCTCCAGCTTCTGGAAAAGGAGGGGAATACTGCCCAGCTGAGAAGCCTTACCGATGATGTGATCCATTACAAACAGAAGCATTTCGGAGAACTGCAGGGAGAGCTGGCCAGACAGCAGATTGAGCTGAACCAGAACCGTACAGAGCTGGAAAAACTGAATAAAAAAATCAATAAACTGAACCGCAAAAAGCTTACATATCCATCTGGGGTAGAGCTTCTTGTGGAAACTGTCCGGGAGGAATTTGAGCATCTGGGAAGAGAAATCCAGCCAGGAATCCTTTGCGAAATGCTGGAAATCCAGGACGAAGAATGGCGGAATGCAGTGGAAGGTTACCTGAATACACAGCGCTTTTATGTGCTTGTAGAGCCAGAAAGCTTTGACATTGCACTTGGCATTTATGACCGTCTGCGCCGGGAGAAAAAAGTGTATGGAGTAGGTCTTATCAACACCAGAGACCTGGAAAATTATAACACTGCACTGGCAGGAACCCTTGCAACCATGGTGACGTCCCAGAACAAATACGCCCGCCAGTATTGCAACATGATCCTTGGAAAAGTACAGATGTGTGAGGACTATGAAGATCTGAAAAAGTATTCTATTTCCATTACCAAAGGCTGTATGAGATACCAGAACCGGGTGGCAAGTGCCATTAAACCGGAGGTATTTAAGGTTCCTTTTATTGGAAAAAACGCTTTCAAAGTACAGCTGGCACAGGCGGAAGAAGAGCTTAAGAAGCTTAGTGAAATCATAGAAAATCAGAAGAGTCAGCAGAATAAGACCATGGAGATTCTGGGGCTTCTTTCTACGGAATGCGATGTGGATATCAAGTACCGCCTGGATGTGATCAATACCCTTCGCATGGTGAAAAAAGCCATTTCCAAATGTGAAGAGAACATCCGGAAGCTGAAAGAAAATTCCACATTGATCCAGAAGCAGATACAGCTGGAGGAACTGGATAAGGTATTAAGGGGACTGGAGCAGTCGATCAGCTCTGATACAGAAAAAATAGGTGGAATGCGAACAAGAATTCAGGATCTTATTGCCAGGAAGCAGGCACTTCTGGAAAAACAGGTCACAGAAAAAGCGGCAGTAATTTCCCTTGGAGAAGAGGCAGGCAATATCTTAAACAGCTGGAATACAGAATATGAAAAGGCTCTGGGAACAAGACCAATTGAGCAGTTCCAGAGTGAATATTTCTATAGACAGCCTTCTAATAAAAGAAAATATAATAGTGACAGGTGCCAGATCGCGAAAGATGCAATGGTAAATGCCATGGTAGAATACAAAACAGAGCATGACTTTGGCGCGGCGGCTACTCTGGAGGGATTCCCGGAATTTGCAGCAGTTTATGAAAGGCTGAAGAACTCGGAACTTCTTGATTATGAAGAGAAAGTGCAGTCTGCACGTGAGGCTGCAGAAACGGAATTCCATGAGCAGTTCCTGGCAAAGCTGCAGGAGAACATGAAGCTGGCACAGGGTGAGTTTAAGGAGCTGAACAAGGCATTAAAGGGCATTGATTTCAGCAGTGAACGTTATGAATTCCAGTTTATGCCAAGCAAGAAATACCGCAGCTATTACGAGATGATCATGGATGATTTTAATGTAACCCAGGGAGAATCCCTGTTTTCAGGAATCTTCCATGAGGCGCATAAGGATGTAATCGAGGAGCTGTTTGAGCGTCTTTCCTTAAGTGGTGAAAACAGTGCGCAGACACTGGATGAGTTTACGGATTACCGTACTTATATGGATTATGATATCAAGATCATCCACAATGATGGAAGTTATTCTTATTATTCTAAGGTATGTGAAGAGAAGAGTGGTGGAGAGACACAGACCCCGTTCTATGTGACCGTTGCAGCGTCTTTTGTACAGCTTTACAGTAACAATATTGGCGGCGAGGCAGCCGGACTGGTGTTATTTGATGAGGCATTTAACAACATGGATGACGAACGAATCGGCGGTGTTCTGGAATTTCTGCGCCGTCTTCCGTTGCAGCTTATTATTGCTGCGCCGCCGGATAAGATCCAGTATATTGGCCCGGCTATGGATGAGATCATGCTTGTTATGACAGACCAGAAGCGCAGTTATGTGGAGGAATATCATAATGCAGTATGACAGGCTGCTGCTGAATAATCTGATGGATTCCTATGAAAAAAGTCTGCTTTCTTCCGGGAAAAATAAGGTTCAGATTCGGATTGCCATGACTTTTTCCAAAAGAAATCTGCTGGAATATTTTGATGAAAGTTCCATGGTTTATGAGGAAATCCATGTGGCTGCGAATGAACTGGAAAAGCGCGGATTCCTTACGATTCAGTGGAAAAACAGGAAAACGGGAACCATTATTGAGAAGATTATTCTCAATGCCGAAAAGGTGGACGAGATCTATCAATACCTTGGGCGGACTCCGAAAGCGGATGATGAGAAGCTGACAAGGGAGATTCTGGAAGAATATCTGACAAAATCCTGTTCTCCGAATGTATTTCAGCAGCGTTCAGGCTCAAAAAAGTCAGTGCAGCAGTTTGCAGGAAATGTAAATTGCAGTGCATATTTTGATGATGATTTTCCAAAAGACCGCACGGGGATAACAGAAAATTTTGTCCACTATCTCCTGCAACGTCTGGATTTGGGAAAATCAGTAAAAGAATATATTGATATCTCGGATCAGGCAGAGACCAGAGATTTGCTAAGAGTTCTGAAAGCAATTGAAGGAAATCAGAAGGAATCATATATCCGTGAATTTTCTATAGAACATCTGGGAGATTCGAAAAAGCTGGAAAATATGCTGGGGCTGATTGGCAAGATTATGCGTAGATTTGGCAGCGGATATGAGGATATGGGAACAGAGGAAATTCTGGCAGAGTATCAGATTTACCATACGCCAAACTATGTGTATTTTAAAGGAGATTGCTGCCTGATAAAAAACGCATGGGATATAGAAAAGAAAACGATTCAGATAGAGGCTGGCTTGGAAGAAGATAATCTGGAAAGCTGTGCTGCGGTAGAAACTGAATTGGAGAAAAAGAGGTTATCAGATAATAAACTATACATTAACCTTTCGGCATTGCAACAGGGGATTGGCATTTCTGGAGAAGATATCGAAAGCTTATGTTTGTCCGAAACTTCCCATATTAAACAGGTGATCACAATTGAAAATCTGACCACTTTTTACCGCTGGAACGAGCCGGGCAGTATTTTAATTTATCTTGGCGGTTATCACAATCAGGTGCGCCGGAATCTTTTACAGATGATCTATCAGCAGCTTCCTAATGCGAAATATCTTCATTTTGGAGATATTGATGTGGGCGGCTTTGAGATATATCTTGATCTTTGCAGGAAAACCGGCATTCCATTTCAGCTGTACCACATGGGAATCCAGGAGCTGAAAAAGTATGCGAAATATGGCAGAAAGCTTACAGAGAATGACAACCGACGGTTAGATAAATTGTTGGAGAAAATAGAAAGAAGAACAGTCGAAAAGATGCCGGATAAAGCAATTGGAAAAACAGCGGAAAAAATGCCGAATAAAGTAATAGAAAAAACGTTTGGTGAAATATCTGCGCAAATTCAGGAAAATCCTGCAGATAGCAGTTGCCAGGAAATTGCCGGGGTATTAAAATATATGAAAATAACGCAGCTGAAACTGGAGCAGGAGTGCATGAATCTACGTGATTTTATCGACTGATTCTGTGTATCTGGAAAACAGCCGCAAAAAGGAGGTACCATATATGACTACATTGGAAATTCTGGACCGTCTTCAGTGTGATGCCCTGAAAGATGGCGAGCTTCGGAAGAAGCTTTTGTCAACCCGTTTGGAAAAGGATCCTCTCACTGTTTTTTGCAGGCTGTGCAGGAGTCTTGGTTATGAACTCTATGAAATGGATCTGGTATCTGCGGGAGAAGATTTCTATGCGACCATGCGTCGTAGTACTAATGGTGGTGGGGAGAATTCTCCTAAGCTGGAGGGGGAAGACGATTTCTACGAGCTTCTGATGGCAAGCCTGGAGGCTGCGGAGAAAAATTAA
Source organism: Clostridia bacterium (assembly GCA_029101305.1). Classification (GTDB taxonomy): domain Bacteria; phylum Bacillota; class Clostridia; order Lachnospirales; family Lachnospiraceae; genus Blautia_A. The sequence goes on from JAQXQS010000011.1 coordinate 48,963, forward strand.
ATAGCAAGAAACGGAGCATGAAAATGGATGAATTAACAACGCTGCAGAAGCAGTTATTCGAATTACAGGATTTAAAATACCGTGATTTCCACAGCAAATTAATGCCCGGGACAGACATAGAAGCAGTCATCGGAATCCGTATTCCGGTGCTTCGGAAATTTGCGAAAAAATTTGCGAAAACTCCAGAGGCAGAAGCCTTCCTACAGCAGCTTCCTCATCAATTTTATGAGGAAAACAACCTTCATATGATGCTGATCACCGAAATAAAAGATTACCAGACCTGTATGAGGGAGATAAAAAGATTTCTTCCCTATATAGACAACTGGGCTACCTGTGATTTCTCAGAGCCAAAATGCTTTCGGGCACATAAAGCCGAGGTGCTGGCTGAGGTAAAAAACTGGATCCGCTCGACGGAAACCTACACTATTCGTTACGGAATCGGTATGCTTATGCGCCTTTTTCTGGATGAAGACTTTTCTCCGGAATACCTGGAACTGGCAGCAGGAGTAAAATCGCAGGAATATTATGTAAACATGATGATCGCCTGGTACTTTGCAACGGCACTTGCGAAACAATGGGATGCCACAGTTCCCTATATTGAACAGCATAAGTTATCTGACTGGGTACATAGAAAGACCATTCAGAAGGCCGTAGAAAGCTACCGGATCACACCAGAACAGAAGGTGTACCTGAAAAGCTTCCGATAAAAAATTGAGACAGTTTATAATATGTCAAATAAAGTGCGTGTATTTTTTGGCTTTTAATAATGGAAAAAAGGATTAAAATATAAAAGAAAAAGCAGTTGATTGGTGAATGTGATCACGGATCAGCTGCTTTTTCAGTACTTACTTTTTAGCGGAAGCTCTTCAGCCAGTTAACCAAAGAATCATGCCAGATATTATCATAAACGGTTTTCTTCATCTGGTCAGTGACCGGACCGTTATTTGCCATCTTGGCGAGGATTCCGGCCTGGAGTTCTTCTACAGTCATATCCTCCGGACGTTTGGACCAGTCTACGGTGATTTCGGATTTCTCAGAATCGGTAGGCTGGATACTTGAAGAAACTGTAGTTTGTGCCTGGGCAGTTTCATTTGAATTAGTCTGTATCTGTGAATTTTCCTCCGAAACAGGTGCATTCGCATTTACGTCATTCTGTTCAGTTTTCTGTCCTGCTTCCTGCTCTGCGACTGTGGCAGCAGCCTCTGCTTTTGCTTTTTCTGCATCGGTCAATTCAGATTTTTCAGCTTCTGCCTTTTCCGGCATTTTTCCATTCATTTCTACAGGTTTATATTCTGGCATATCACCTGCCGGAACCCAGATATTTCCGCTGTTTCCGGCAACAGATATATTGATACGGCCGTTTTCTACCGGTACTTTTTCACCAGTCAGGGTGCCAACATATTCTGCTGCGTTTCCAGCAGGTAAACTCATGGAAGAAGCATTATCATCATTATTTACGGTCACGATCACACGCACGCCATCGAGATCACGGGCGAAAGCGTACTGACGGTTGGTGAGCATCAGCTCAGCATAGCTTCCGTAATTCAGTGCTGGTGTATTCTGGCGTACTTTTCCAAGGGCTGCAACAAGTGCTGTGCATGGATTTTTCTCTATGGCATCCTTGTAATCATCGAGATTCAGTGCCGGCCGCAGGCTGTCATCAGAAGTTCGTTCTTTGCGTCCCTCGATTCCGAATTCAGAACCATAATAAATACTTGGCACACCTGGAAGTGTGTAAAGAAGTACATGGACAGGAGCGAAATGTGCCTTGTTGGAAAGCTTGGTGTAAATACGCTCCACATCATGGTTGTCCACGAAATTGTAAAGATCTAGATCGCCCATGTTCTGCAGATATTTCACAGTGTGTGCAATCTCGAAATAGTTGTGGTCATTATGACCGCTGTAAAGGGCTTTATGGAGGGCATAGTTGGTAACACTGTGAAGAGTGCTGCCGTTTACCCAGCGGCTGTAATCTCCGTGGATTACCTCACCCATCAGCCAGAAATCAGGTTTCACTTCTTCAGCAGTGCGGCGGAGCTGTTTCATGAAATCAAAATCCAGAACGTCCGCAGCATCAAGACGGATACCGTCTACATCGAACTCGGAAACCCAGAAACGGATCACATCACAGATGTAATTCTGCACCTCAGGATTGCGCTGGTTTAATTTTACCAGAAGGTTATAGCCGCCCCAGTTTTCATAGGAAAAACCGTCGTTATACTCGGTATTTCCGGAAAAATTCACATTACAGTACCAGTTTACATAAGTCGAATGCTCGCGCTTCTCCTGAATATCCTTAAATGCGAAAAAGTCACGCCCAGTGTGGTTGAATACGCCGTCAAAAATAACTTTAATCCCTTTTTCATGACAGGTGGCAACGAAATTTTTCAGATCTTCGTTGTCCCCCAGACGGGAATCCAGCTTCCGGTAATCTGTAGTTTCGTAACCATGTCCCACACTTTCAAATAAAGGACCTATATATAATGCGGTGCATCCGATTTCTTTGATATGGTCGATCCATGGAAGAAGAGTATTCAGTCTGTGAACAGGCTGTCCATAATCATTCTGCTTCGGTGCGCCGGTTAAACCCAGTGGATAAATGTGATAAAAAACTGCTTCGTTATACCAACTCATGTCTGTCACCTCTGTTGTTAAAATAAATTTTTATGCTCAACATCCTATATAATAGCAGATTTGGGCAGTTTATTCCATATAAAAATGAGATGGTTATTGTTCACTTCATTCACAGCAACATGCTTCGCGATGCACAGAGATCATGCTTTCGCATGATTTCGCGCCGTAAATTCAAAAGGGCTAAAATTTTACTACACTGTAGTTTTTTTAATAGAAGATTTGGTACAATGCTGTCAAAAGAGAAAGCGAAATGACGGGATATGCTTAAAAATTGTAATAGAAGATTCCAACGAAAAAAATGATTCCTGTTCATGTGATTAAGGAAAGAAATGTTGTTGAAAGAAATTGTTCTATAATAATGGAGGACGTTCACGTTGAAAAATAAAAAATGGAAAAAGTTCCAGAATCTTACTGACAAATGCCATAGTAATATGATTGGTTTTAGTGAAGATAGCAGAATTGGAAAAACTGGAGGATGATATGGATTACGCATATGATATTTCAGGATGGCTGGACGACTGTCTGGATGAAATGGATATGCGTGAAGAGTACGAAAACCTTTTAAAAATGTGCGAAGACTTATTGAATTTGTTTGGCTGGCCAGAGTACACTGGTTCAGATTTGAAACTGCGTAAAATATTTGCGTTGCTGCATCTTGGAAGAAAAGAAGAGGCTGGCCACTTTTTCGAAAGAATGATATTATTTTTACTGCCGCTTCTAAGTTTTATGAAAAGACTGGAAATAAAAAGGCGAAGAAGCAGATTGATAAAGCTTTGGATGAATATGAAAAATACCTGGAGCGGTATTTTGCGGGAATGGAAAATGACGAGTTCGATTTTGCTGATGAGGAACTTCCATTTAATTGATCAGGTAAAGTTATGTCTTGGATTTTTTTGAGAAAAAGGATTTTGGAATCAGAGTTACGCTTACATTGGGTGAACCTTCGGGGCGGTTTCATTTTGGGTAAAATCACAAGCCTGCTCATTTATAGTTTTCATATAATTATATTGCCTCTGCATACACTGTAAAAACAGCGTCTTCGGAGGCATTTCTTTTGAAAGAGTATATTGAGGAACGGGCAGTGGAAATTGGAAATTATATTGTGGAAACAAGAGCGACGGTACGTCAGACTGCGAAAAGATTCGGGATAAGTAAGAGCACGGTACATAAAGATGTAACCAGTCGTTTGATGAGCTTAAATCCAGCACTAGCCAGACAGGCGAGAGCAGTTCTGGATGTAAATAAGTCAGAACGGCATATTAGAGGAGGCATGGCAACGAGGGAGAAATATTTACATCAACATAATAAGTAGTAAAACTTTTTGAAAAAGCGTTTTGAAGTACACCATATGAACAATTTGTAAAAAAGGTACACAAAATAGACACCAAAAATGGTGCACAAAAAATATTGAAACTTTTTGTAAAAAGTGCTTGACGATTCCCTGCGACAGTGGTATAGTAAACAAGCTGTCGCAAGGAATTGCTTCTGAAATACTAAAAAATAAAATAGTTTTCAGAAAATTCAAATTAACTATTGACAATCGACTGAACTTATGATAAAGTAACCAAGTCGCTTGAACAGAACGACAGAAACAAACAACTTTAGATATGATCTTGAGAAACTCAAAAACTTTTGAAAAAAGTTCTTGACAAGCCTTGAAAGATATGATAAAGTAAACAAGCTGTCGCAAAGAGATGACAGCGAACAACCTTGATAACTAAACAGTGAAACACATACGATTCTCGAAAATTTCTTTATACAATTCATTTTCGAATGAAAACTTTTAAAACAGTAATGACGAGAGATAACTAAGCT
>JAQXQS010000012.1 GCA_029101305.1 Clostridia bacterium
TCTACTCATCTTTTAGCTCCTTATCTTTTATAAAAAGTGTCTGCCACATGGTAAAATGTGGACTTTCAAGGTACTGTGCACTTGGTAAACAGTAACCTTTTCAAAGCATATGCTATATTTTATACGCTGACAGCTGGAAAATCAAGCGAAATAGTGTTATAATACGAAAGATTTCTAAAAATTTTTTTATGAAAACGTTATAATTTCAAGGAGTGTACCGATTGCGGGAATATTATCGGTACATGCTCCAGGACGCGGATGGGACTATGACGGAATCAACGTATCCGGCAGAGAAATGGCGTTCCAGTTTTTTATATGGGATATGCTCTGCCCTATCTAAGGAGGAATTATCATATGACGAAACAGGATTTTCAGGCACTGACACAGAATATTGTGATTTTGGACGGAGCTACCGGCTCTAATCTGATGGCTGCCGGTATGCCCAAGGGTGTCTGCACAGAGGAATGGGTACTGGCACATAAGGATGTGATCCAGAATCTCCAGAGAGCTTATATTGAAGCCGGCAGTAATATCATCTATGCACCTACCTTTGGCGGTAATCGTGTGAATCTGACCATGCACGGTCTCCAGGACCGTATGGAGGAGATTAACCGCACTCTGGTTTCCTATTCCAGAGAGGTGGCAGATGCGGCTGACCATAAGGTGTATGTGGCTGCGGATATTACCACAAGTGGTAAAATGATGGAGCCTGCAGGTGAGATGACCTATGAGGCAGCGTTTGAGATGTATCAGGAGCAGTTAAAGATTCTGAAAGACTCCGGGGTTGACCTGATCGTTGCAGAGACCATGATTAATATAGAAGAAACCCTGGCAGCTGTGGATGCCGCTTCTACGGTCTGCGACCTTCCGATTATGTGTACCATGACTGTTGATGCAGACGGAAGCATTTTCAGCGGTGGAAATGCCATCGAAGCTGCAGTTTCCCTGGAAGCAGCCGGTGCAGACGCCGTTGGCGTAAACTGTTCTGTTGGACCGGACCAGCTGGTTTCCGTGATCCGCAATATTAAGGAGAATGTTTCCATTCCGGTTATTGCCAAGCCTAATGCAGGCATGCCTTTTATTGATGATAAGGGAAATGCGGTGTATTCCATGAAGGCAGAGGAATTCGCCACACATGTGAAGGCTCTGATAGATGCCGGAGCTGGTATCGTTGGCGGCTGCTGTGGTACCACACCGGAGTATATTAAAGCTGTGGCGAAGGTACTGGGCCGCGCCTAAAAGTGAAGCTGGCATAGCTGCTTGCGCAGACATCACCGTGCTGAAAGTTAAATATCTCTATCATAAATAACAAAAAACCGCTGTGAAATAACTGTCATTCTTTTCTATAAGAATGTTTCCGTTATTCTACAGCGGTCTTTTTATTTGTTATTTTCACTTCACTTTAATAGCCTTCTTCGGACACATCTCCTGACAGCAGAAGCACCGGATACACTTCTTATAGTCATAAACCGGGGGCTTATCTTTTCCATTCCGGAAATCCACCGCTTTGCCAGGTACCGGACAGCTGTTGACACAGATTCCACAACGGACACATTGATCTGGCTCGATGTAAGGCTTCTTCTGAAAAATATTCAGGGCCTTGGCAAGTCTGGTCCAGATATTGCTGCGGACTTTGGTTCGATCCACATTAAAGTGCGGATTTCCATACTGCTCTACCAATTCCTTCAATGAAATCGTACTACCCTTTATGATTTCAATGTTTTTTTCCTGGCAGTTTCCCAGCCCCATCTTTTCCCCGTGGTAATTGGTTGGAACCATTTCCGGCTCCAGATAGACCAGCCTGGCAAATACACTGTCCAGTGCCACCGGATCTGTAGACATAAGGATCACATTCATCGCCACCGGATCTCCAGACCCGGGACCATTCCCCTCCATTGCTGTAATTCCGTCCATAATATACAGTCTCGGTTTCACATACTGGTTCAGATCGATGAGCATACGGGCGAAGCTGTCTGCACTGGGATATCTGGTGTGGCCGATTGCTTTATTTTTTCCATAGATGAATCCATAGCTATTCTTTACCGCTCCTGTGATGCGCTCCAGGGCGTGGGTTTTCATCTTGGAGAGGGAAACGACGCAGTCTGCTTCCAGCAGTTCCTTGGGGAGGATAAATTCCTTCGCCTGGACTCCCTGTGGATTGTCCACATGTACACCTTTGGTGTAGTCGATGGCCGGAATCTGGTATTTTTCCAGATAAGTGTCCATCCCCGTTCCCTGAATAACCTGCCTCGTAGTGCCGTGTCCACAGGAATCCGCCAGCACAATATTCTGATATCCTTCTTCCCGGAGGATCCGGGCGAATGCGCCTACCACTACCGGATGAGTGATCACTGCTTTTTCTACTTCTGCTTTTTTCAGAAGATTGGGTTTTAGGAGAATTTTTTCTTCTTTATTAATAAGAGTTTCCAGACCTCCAAGCTGGTTCAGGCCCTCTTTCAGTAGATTGTATATTTTTTCTTCATTATAATCGTTGCAGGGCAATACGATTACTTTACTTTTCTTGTTCATGAGTTTACCTTTTGCAAATCTGGCGTATTTTAAACGCTACTCCAAATCTGGCACTTTCTATTTATTCTACATCTGCATGCTGTTTTCCACACGAGCTGCCCGAAGCGCTTTCCTCACTGGCAGGATACAGGCGGGTACCACAGACAGGGCATCCACGCCCATACGAAGAAAGGTCTCTGTCAGTCTGGTGTCTGCTGCCAGCTCTCCACACAGGCACACCCGGCAGTTCTGGGCATGTCCTGCCTCTATGATCATCCGGATCATTTTCAGGATTGCCGGATGATGATCATTGTATTTCTTCTGCAGCAAAGGGTTCTGCCGGTCCATGGCCAGGGTGTACTGGGTCAGGTCATTAGTTCCGATTCCAAGGAAATCCACACGTCTGGCCAGCTCTTCCCCAATCATCACAGCAGCCGGAGTCTCCATCATAATTCCGGTATGGATGTCCTTAAAAGGCACCCCCGCCGTAGTTAACTCTTCTTTTACCTCATCCACCAGTGCTTCTATCTCATCCATTTCTTCTTCCGAGCAGATCATGGGATACATCATTCCCAGGTTGCCATACCAGCTGGCACGGTAGATGGCGCGGATCTGTGTTTTGAACAGATTCTTACGATCCAGGCTGAGGCGGATTCCACGGTTTCCCATAAGGGGATTGGTCTCCTTCGGTATCTCCAGATAAGAAGCCTGTTTGTCAGCTCCAAGATCCGCGGTACGGATGATCACCAGCCGTTCCCCCATTGTCTGGGCAGCTTTCTTATACGCCTGGAAAAGTTCTTCTTCCCCTGGATAATTCTCTCTTCCAAGATACTGGAATTCGCTTCTAAGAAGGCCGATTCCCCTTGCACCATAGTAAAGGGCGCTGTTCAGGTCGTCCAGGTTGCCGATATTGGCATAAATTCCCACTTCATGGCCATCCTGTGTCACGTCTGCCTCATCTCGCAGCTTCAGAAGAGCTTCCCGTTCTACCAGGTCTGCTTTCCGGCGAATTTCATACTCTTTTCGCACTTCCCCATCCGGTTCCAGGTAAAAAGTGCCGGTATATCCGTCGATAATGGCCATGCTGTCTTCCAATTCCTCTTCTGTCTGTGGAATCCCGATACCGGTAACACAGGGAATGTCCATGTTTTTCGCCAGGATTGCTGCATGGGAGGTAGCCGAGCCGCTTCTGGTAACAATTCCAAGAAGCTTCTCCTTGTCCATTTCCATCAGTTCCGCCGGGGACAGGGTATCTGCCGCCAGAATCACCGGCTCTTCCCCAAGGTCGATCCGGTTCTCATCCTCTCCCAGGATTTCCAGAAGCAGGCCGGATACGCGGCTTACATTGCGGATCCGTTCTTTTATGGAAGGATCTGTCAGGCTGGAAAAAGTGCTTTGCAGCTCGTCTCTGGTAGTCTGCACCGCATAGGCGGCTGTCACCTTTTCCCCTGTGATCATGCTCTCCACTGCCCTAAGGAAGCTGCCCGAGCCAAGGAGCTGTGCCTGTTCCAGGATCTTAGGGTCAGACATCCCGTCATACTCTTCCTTCAAAGTCTGCATCACATGCCGCCTTGCCACATCGAAGCTGCGCAATTCCTTCTTCACATCATCTGCCTGATGCTGGCGCACCTGGTATTCTCCCTTCCGGTAAAACCGTATTTTTCCAATAGCAATTCCGGCAAATGCAGAAGAACCTTTATATATTTCCATTTTGTCTCTCCTCGTTATTCGTCACTTAGTCAGGTATCTCTTCTCTTTATCATATTGTTCCTATTTTACCACAAGCCCTCACTATTTACCATATTAACAAATGAAAACAAAAAGAGCCAGCAAAGAAAATTCCCATTTCCCCAGGAAAGATTTTCTCTATGCAGGCTCTTCTTAAATTCTCACTTTAATAACAGTGATTCACTCACTTAATCGCAGGCAACCTTGAACTCTGTCCAGTTCTTGTTATACTGCTCTTCTGCCTCAGTGCTTACATTCTGGATGATCTCGCCCTTTGTCACGCTGTCCGGGACTACCAGATTCTCATCTACCAACTCATCAGCTGCCTTATTGGTGCTGTAGTACCCAATGTAGTTAGTGCACTGTGCAGCAATCTCCGGTCTTAAGATGTAATCTACAAACTGGTAAGCTGCATCTGCATTTGGTGCATCACTTGGAATAAACATACCCATTACACCGAAGCCAAGTCCCTCTTCCGGATATACCACATTCAGATCCGGGTTCTCAGCCAGAGCTGCCGTTACCTGGGAAGTATAAAGGAATGCTACGGATGCCTCTCCATTGAGCAATGCATTCTGGGTGTTGTCATCCTGGATCATACGCACATTCGGAGCCAGCTCTACAAGCTTGTCACCAGCTTCCTTGATCACATCTACATCTTCCTCATTCATGCTTTTTCCCATGGTGAGAAGTGTTATTCCGTTAATAACACGGTAGTTGGCAATCAGTGCCACACTGTCTTCCAGGGACGGATCCCACAGATCTGCGTAACCCTTGATATCAATGTCAACCTCATCCGGATCATATACGATCAGCGGAATACCGGCACCGTATGGTACGGTATACTCGTCATTCTCATCATAGAACTGTCCCTGGTAAAGAGGATTGATATTTTCCCAGTTGGAAATCTTGTCTTTGTCAAGCTTGGTGGCAAGACCTTCCTGCACGATTTTCTCAAGGATGTAATCATCTGCGATTACCACATCATAATCACCGCCCTTTGCCATGGAAACCTTCTCCAGCATGGTCTCGTCTGTGTCAAAGTTGGAATATACGATCTTG